>CAXQNQ010000235.1:0-4571 GCA_964225135.1 Mesoflavibacter profundi | reverse complement strand
TATTTCAAGCCTATTCTAATAAAGGGCATGATGGCTTCATAGGTAACTCTGTGGTTGGTGAATGGTGTAACATAGGAGCTGATACCAATATCTCCAATTTGAAAAATAATTATGCTCCAGTAAAATTGTGGTCATATACTGATCAGCGATTTCGTCCTACGGGATTACAATTTTGTGGTTTGATCCTTGGAGATCATTCTAAATGCGGTATTAATACTATGTTTAATACGGGTACTGTTGTGGGTGTTTCTGCAAATATTTTTGGTGCTAATTTCCCTAGAAACTTTATTCCATCGTTTTCTTGGGGTGGTGCCGCAGGTATGAAAACCTTTACAATCAGTAAGGCACTTGAAACAGCTGAAGCCATGATGAGCAGGAGAGGTGTAGTATTGTCTGATGTAGATAAGGCCATAATGACTCACGTATTTGAGGAGGATGCTAGCTTCAGAACATGGGAACCTTCAAAAAGCTCGGTTAATTAAGCCATGCGTATACCTACTTGGAAAAAGTATCTAAGTTATCTTTTCGAACAACATATCGAAACCATAGAAGGTGAGCTTAATCCTTCCTTACACGTGACATGTATTAATGGACGCTTACAATTGTCAACAGATCATGCTGTGTATAGTTTTGATGATTTATATGATAATTTTTATTCGGCTTTTGAACAGATTGACTGGAATAAATGGCAGCCCAAAGAAACCTTAATTCTAGGACTAGGATTAGGTTCGGTACCATACATGCTAGAAAACAATTTTGGTGTTTCTACCCATTATACTGCAATCGAACTAGATGAATCGGTAATTTATCTGGCAGAAAAGTATAGACTTCATGATCTTCAGGCGCCGATTCAATGTATAGCCACCGATGCTGCTGTTTTTGTTCAGCTGTGCTCAACGCAATTCGATCTAATTGTAATAGATGTATTTGTAGATGACCAAATTCCAAACTCTATTTTAGAAGTCCATTTCATGAAATCTATTTCCAAGCTACTCACCGAAAAAGGCCTCGTCCTTTTTAATCATATGGCTATGGATGCTATCCAAAAAGAACAAGCGAAATCTTATTTGGAAACGGTTATGCAACCTATTTTTCCAAAAGCATCCATTATTCAGACTAGAAACAATTTTATTTTAACCAATCACATGAATCCTTTTAAATGAGATATTTGTACGCACCAAAATTAGTATTAGCTCTTTTATTAATGGCATTTGGTCTTTATTCCTTTGGCCAAGGTCTGCAGTTGATGGGATTTATGATGTTTGGGATGGCAGTGGTATCTATTCTTGCACACCTGGTTTTTGGTCAAGTTTTTGGAGCATATAAATCCATAGCTCAGGGTCGAACAGCAAAAGCAATAAGGCGATTAAATGCTACCTTTTCACCTAATTTATTGGTTGGAATGCATCGGTCTTATTATTGGTTAACTTGGTCTATAATACACGCTCAAAACAAACAATTTGAACAGTCAGAGCATTGTTTGATAAGGGCTGTGGAAATTGGTAAAATGCGCAGAAGAGATCAGATTATGGCCTTAGTTAATTTGGCTCAAGTTTTTATATCTAGAGGACAATTTATGGAAGGGAGAGCTTACCTAACTCAACTGGAACCTTTTGAAATAAAAGATTTGCGTATTAAGGAATTGGTTCAACAGTTAAATCAAAAAATCATCTCTTCTAACTGAGCTTTGCTTTGTGGTTTTAGCGTTTAGTTTATTATTTTTGAAAAAAAAAGCACATGTTTAAAATTAATATTTACCTGAAATTTGCCGCTATTGTTCTAGGGATTCTTGGAGGAATAGCATTGAGTATTGCGTGGGGTTTCTGGTATGGTTTTCCATTTATTTTGATCGGAGTTGTAGCACTAGTGAGCTATTTGTTATTGGGTACGGTCCAGACCGCAGCAGAATTAATGCAGGTTCAAGATATAGACGGATGTGATCAACGCTTGAATTTGACTTTCTTCCCAAGGTTGTTGTTTTCTGCGAACAGAGCTTATTATTATATGTTAAAGGGAACCATTGCTCAGCAAAGAGGTGATAAGCAAAGTTCGGATCAATATCTAAAAGCAGCTCAGGGAATTAAGATGCCTTCTGACAATGAACGTGCAATGTTGGAAATGCAATTGCTTAGCCAAGCAGCAGCGCGTAACAATATGGCCCAAGTTAAAAATCACCTTAGAAACTTGAAGAAGTATAATGTAACTGAGGAACAATTAGCAGAACAGATTAGACAAGTGGAACGGGATATGAAGATGTACAGTCAATCTAGAGGACATGCTATGGGAGCTAGTAAAAAGCAAATGCGTCAACCAGGTGGTGGAAAACGCCGTAGGCCTAAAATGCGCTAAAAATAAAAAAGCCATGGATTCAATCCATGGCTTTTTTTATGCAATATTAAATCCTGAAGGCCAATCTTTTTGTGGAGCAACGAAGGATAATTCTCCTTTGGCATTCTCTGCCATCAAAATCATTCCTTGAGATTCTACCCCTCTTATTTTGCGCGGTTCAAGATTAATTAATAGTGCTACTTCTTGACCAATGATATCTTCTGGTTCGTAGTATTCAGCGATGCCAGAAACAACTGTTCTTTGCTCAAATCCTAAATCAACGGTTAATTGGAGCAATTTCTTAGCTTTTTTTACTTTTTCCGCTGCTACAATTCGAGCTGTTCTGATATCTAATTTTGTAAAGTCATCAAATGTGATACTAGCTTTTGGCTCAGGATAGTCTTGTTCTTTTTCCGCTTCGAGAATAGCCTCTAGCTTATCTTTTTGAGCCTGAATTAAGGCTAGTCTGGATTGATCTTTACGGTCATGTATTTTGGCAAAAAGGAGTTCTGGTTCTCCAATTTTATGGCCAGCCTCTAAAATGGGACTTCCTTGTTGTATCAAATTGTTGATATGTCTAATTTGGTCCACTCCTGTATAGTTCCAGTTCAACATCTTCTTAATTTTCTCTGATGTGAACGGGATAAAGATTTCACTGAGTACTGCCAATTGAGTAGCTATCTGAAGGCAGTTATAAATACAATCTTTGATAACTTGAGCGTCTGGTTCTGCTTTGTAAAGCTTCCAAGGAGATACCTCTTGTAAATAGGTGTTTCCATGAGAAGAAAGCTCCATAAAGGCTTGAATAGCAAATTTGAAGTTGTACTGCTCAACTTCATGAATGATTTTATCAACCAGACCATTGGCTTTATCTAAAATAGCATTGTTGGTATTGGTTGGTGTTGGTACGATCCCTTCATAATATTTATTAGTAAGGACAATCGCTCGATTCATGAAATTGCCTAGATTATCTGCTAGCTCTTTGTCGTGATAATCAACAAACTCATCCCACTTGAAATCAGCATCTTTATTTTCAGGCATATTTCTTAATAAGGCATACCTCAGTGCATCTTCTTTATTAGGAAAATCTTTAAAGGTTTCTAGGTACTCATGCTGTTCTATTCCCCAACCTTTGGATTTAGAGAATTTTTTCCCCTCGAAATTTAAGAATTGATTAGCAGGTACATTTACGGGAAGGTTGTATGAACCATGTGCTTTTAGCATAGCTGGAAATACAATACAGTGAAAAACAATATTGTCTTTACCTATAAAATGGACTAATTCAGCATCATCACCTTTCCAATAATCCTCCCAGTTTTTATTGTTATCAGCTGCCCATTGTTTAGTAGCTGAGATATACCCTATTGGTGCATCGAACCACACATATAGCACTTTACCAGTTCCACGTTCATGCGGAACACTAATCCCCCAATCCAAATCTCGTGTAATGGCTCTTGGTTGTAATCCTGCATCTAGCCAAGACATACATTGGCCGTTAACATGATTTCTCCATGATTTAGGATCATGATGCTTTTGGCCATCAAGCATGCCTTCACCAATCCAGGCTCTCAACCATTCCTCATGTTTGTCTAATTTAAAGAACCAATGTGTGGTTTCTTTTAATATAGGTTTACTTCCACTCAATGTGGATGTTGGATTGATCAATTCAGTTGGGGATAATGTTGATCCACAATTTTCGCATTGATCTCCATAAGCCTCTTCATATTGGCACTTTGGACAGGTTCCTTTTATATATCGATCTGCTAAAAAGGCATTGTAGGCTTCGTCATAGTATTGCTCAGAAGTTTTTTCAATAAATTCGCCACCCTTTGCCTCTAAGGTTTTGAAGAAGTCTTGAGCTGTTTCATGATGAAGTGGTGCGCTTGTACGATGGTATATATCGAAAGAAATCCCTAGGTCTTTAAAGGTTTGTTTATTGAGATTGTGATAAGTATCTATAATTTCCTGTGGTGTTTTACCCTCTTTTTTGGCGCGCATGGTAATAGCCGCACCATGCTCGTCAGATCCACAAACAAATACTACATCTTTACCCATACTCCTTTGAAACCGTGCAAAAATATCTGCGGGCAGGTAGGCACCAGCTAAGTGTCCTAAGTGCAGTGCACCATTGGCATAAGGAAGTGCTGAGGTAATAAGTACTTTATTTTTATTCATGATTGAATGCGTTTGAGCCTCGAAGATACGAATTATGACCTAAGGTAAGTGAAGAAATGTGCTCAAAA
>CAXQNQ010000234.1:0-9474 GCA_964225135.1 Mesoflavibacter profundi | reverse complement strand
TATAACTCAATTTCTTGAGTTTTAGTTTCTAATTAATTGTTTTTTAAGAGTTTGTTAAAAAAGTCGCACCTCATAAGGTGCGACCAGCTATCAACAAATTATAATCTCATGAAAAAAACTATATTCTTTACTTGCAACTTTGGAATGGACTCCTCCATCATTTTGAAGGAGCATTCCACAAAATCTACTGTCGGTTTTTGAGTCACGTACCTCATCCAGAATTAGATCTTTGTGGTTTTTGGACGAAAAAATTGTAAGTGCTAATTTATTTTCTCATAGAACCCAAGTTCCATAAGTAGACTTAAGCAAGTATGTATTTCAAATTTAAAACCGCTAGAAAGAGGTCGGAATAAATCCGACCTCGGTGTTTTAGTATAATCGGTTTTTGAGACTTATATAATCTCATGAAAAAAGCGGTTTACTATATCTTGACAGCTCGTTTGCTGTACTTTTTAATGGTTAAGTAAGCTTGATTATTGTTGGATTTATATCCTTTTATTCTCGCTTACAATACAAATATGCAACCGAAATGACAGCCACTCAATGACAAATTTTAATTTTTGTTGAAAAAAAATGGAAACAATTAGATCTTATTATCTTTTTATTGTTTAACAAACTATTGTATTTATTGAGTTTATGGCTTGGGATTGAATTTTTATAATGTTGATTTTTTTTTCGAAAACTTTTTTTTAAAAAAAATGAAAAAAAATTTGGAACCTGATCTTTGACCAAATTTTAGAGACTGGATTTTTGGATGGTTTGTCATCTAAAAGGCAAATATTTGCTACGATGCGCAGCCAAAAAGAAAGAGCAACCTATTGAGATTGCTCTTATTGAATGGATATGTTCTTTTATATTTGGCGATTTTTATTGTACTACCAGTTTAGCAGATTTAACGACTTGATTATCTGCTAGTATTTTAACCAAATAAACTCCACTATCTAAGTCTTGTCTATTGATGGTAAGTGTTTGATCACTTGATTCATATTGCTGTACCAATTGACCTGCAGTTGTGTATAGTTCGACAGACCAGAAGTATATATCGGCGCCTTCTAACTCAATGGTGCATTCCGTTTGGAATGGATTTGGATATATCTTCATATCTAGGTCTGGTACTGTAGGGGCAAGCGGTGTGTCAACGATTTCGACAAACTCAGCATAACTACCACATATCTCGTTATTCACCGTGTTAGTCAATATAGGTTCTTGATTCTCAAAGATGATCAAAGCATTATTTTCTATTGGCTCACAGTCCGTGGTTCCATCTTGCTCTATGAAAACTTTGAATTCGACATATCCTTGCTCTCCTGGTTCAAAAGGTACCTCATCATAAGTGAATCGAACAACATTGTTTTCATACACATCAAAAGTATATGGATGACTACTGTTACCCTCTTGCACTAGGATAGTTTGTGCAGGAAGCGTGTCACGTATAGTCATAGTATAAGCGATTTCATCTGATTCGTTTTCGAAATAGATTCTGTATTTCAAGCCCGATTCATTCGCTACGGCATTATTAGAAGGTAATCCTCTTGGTGTAACCTCCATATAATTTCCACTAGGTAATACTTTGTTCTCTTGAATGTCGATTGCTGTAAAGCCATTACCATCATCTTCCAAGAAGTTTAGTACAAAACCAGTATTCACATTTCCATCATCTGCACACCCTTCAAGGAAATCCGTAGGAATACTTTTTCCTGGATATCCATCTGGCTGTGGAATAAGGAATCGGAATGTTTTTACATTGTCAATAGTTGTCAGTGTGTCTTTGGCATCATCTCCTGGTTCAATGGTTATTGGCCAATCATCTGGTTCTTGAATACCAATTAACACATCTTCTATGATTATGTATTCTGCGATTTCAACTTCATTGTTCCCTGTATTGGTGATCTTGACTTCAATAGATGATTCATCTAAACAAGTAGCCTCTAGGGAATAAGCTCCAAAGTCATATGACCCATCTGGATCACATAAATCTGCATCTACAATACTCGCTTTGAACTCATAGGCTTGTTCATCTATAGCTTGAGAACAATCCGTTGATACACTTACCGTGAAGAGCTGATTTTCGTTGGTGGCCAAATCATCAATATTGAATATGATTTGGTTACCGGTAACCGTTCCAGGAATGGAAGCTGCAACAAATTCAAACTTCTCATCTAATAGGACTTCTACTGTCGCATCAGTGCTAGTGAATGCCCCATAATTAGTTATCAAAACTTCATAAGTAGCTTCACCTAGATTACAATCTACTCCTAAAGTAGAGGTATTAATCTCCAAATATGGGAAGGTACAATTAGCATTATCGACCACACCAAAATCATAAACAAAGTCTTGGTTGGGTGTAGTGAACGATACAGATTGAATGGGATTACATGGTGTGATATCCCAATAGTCATTCTTACTAAGTACGGTGAGTTCATAATTACCAACGGGCACTACTAATTGATATGCTCCAAGATCAGTGGTGGAACTGTAATAAATTTCCCCATTATCTTGATTCGTTGCTTGAACCCTCCAATTGGCTAATAGTGGTTCCCCAGTATCGTAACCACAATCCAAGTTATCATCTAGATACACTTGGCCGCTAATCATATTATTATAAACAGAACCCTGTGGACCTGTTCTAAAAAGAAAGATGTCTGAAATGATATCACCTTGCTGTGATTGTGTTCCCGTAATGGCAAATCCACGTTCTTCCGGGCGCTCTACAAAGTCACCAACGAAGTAACTCTTGGTACCAGCATCATCATAATATGGAGGTATAGCTGTCCCATCAAAGTTTCCATCTTCGTCTACTTGGATTAGACGGATACCGATATTGGACATGGTTACCTCTTCGAAACCTACTATAGCAAAGGAACCATTTTGCGTTTGAATCACTCGTTCTGCTCCTTCACCCAGATCAGCAGGTCCATTAAACACAGTATAAGGTTCTTGCCACAAGTATGTAATCTCAAAGGGGATAGTCTCATCCACACTAATTCGAGTCCATATCATATCGCTACTAGCCCCACCTGTTTTTTGATTACCTGCAATTAAGTAAGACTGGTCATCAGATAGATATAGGAAGCTCTTGGCTTCTTCATCGAAATCGTTGGTTGAGATTACATTGAATGTGCCTAATAATTCACCATCTGTTGTCGACACTTCTGCTAAAAAGATATCAAAAGTGTTACTGGATGGATTGAATGTACGACCTGTAATGGCGTATTTCAAGTCACTGCCATTTCCATCTTCAATAACCAAGATGTCGTTAGCTGTATCATCCTGATTAAATCCATAAGTTTTATCCCAAATCAAATTACCATCTAAGTCGAATTTGGCTAAATAAGCATCCATACCACCATTACCTGCAGTTGGAGTGGATTCTTTTGAGCCTGAAATAATTAGATGATTATCTGAAGTTAATGCAATCGCTGTTCCACGTTCGGATACCATAGGTGATCCAATGGCTTGTTCCCAAAGTAGATTACCACGATTGTCTAATTTGACAAGAAAAATATCGAAAGTATTATCGGTGAAATAATCTAACTCACCAATGATGTAGAGATTACCTGCTTCATCTTCTACTACATCTAAGCCTCTTTCAGTTTTAGAGTACGTGGGGTCTATAGTGGTATTCCATAATTCACGACCGTCTACATCCGTTCGAACTACGAAAAGGTCTTTATCTCCATCTCCTGTATCAACATCTTCAATACGACCAACAAGTAAATATCCTTGGTCTTTTAGTTGCAACATGGAATAGGATCTATCCTCCGCATTTTGGCCGAAGGTGTAGAAGTTTTGCCAAAGCTGACCATAGCTCAGGCTATAAGCACTTAAAGCTAAAATGGTCAATATCCATTTTAGCCAAAGCGTATTTGTTCTGATAGTTAAAAGATTCATCTGCAGGTATTCTTTCTTTTCTTACTTAAAAATCAGACTTTTTGTATTATTCAACAATGACAAGAAATAAAAAAAGTTGATTAAAAATGGCTTGTTTTATGTTGTTTAACTAAATATATGATCGAATATTGCTCGTTTTCTATACTTTATAATGGTTTTCATCGTTATTTTTGTTGAAAAAAAAATAGGATTATTAGATGAAAAAAACTCGCTTAATCGAGGTTTTGAGGTCCTTTGAGAAAAAGGAATTACGTGAATTTAAAAAATGGTTACTTTCACCAGTGCATAATCAGCGGGAAGATGTACGCCAATTGTATGCCTATTTGATTGATGGAAAACGCTTAGATAAAGACCACCTAATCCATAAAGAAAAGGTGTTTACTTTTTTGTACCCAGATGAAGTATATGACGATGCAAAAATGCGTCAAGTCTCCTATTTCTTTATGAAAGAGATGGAATCTTACTTGGTTTTTGCATCTAGTCGAGCGGATGAATTAGAGTACAAGATCCGTTTGGCTCGTATCTATAACGAACGTGAATTGAAGCGTGAGTTCGAGTCCAACCTTACTGGATTAGATAAATTACTTGATAATGCTCAATATATCGATAGTACCTATCACCGGTTTAACTATCAAAAGAACCTAGAAGAATCTAGACATTTGGCTACCCAAAAAAGGCAGATTGCCTTTGAAAAAATGCAGGAGGTTTCGCAAAAACTAGATACTTATTTTCTTTCTGAGAAGTTACAGACTTCGTTGGATATGTTGACTGCACAATCCATCTATAAAACGGAATTTGACTTTGGTATTTTGGAGGATATTCTAAAGTATATTGAGGAGAATGAGTTATATGAACTACCTAGTATAGGTGTATATTACTTTACGTTCCGATCCCTAGAGTTCAAGGATGAGGAGGGCTACTATTGGAAACTGAAAGATCTATTGATGTCCAATTTGGATACCTTTCGGGTTCAAAAATTAAAGGAGTTCTTTGTGAATTTGATTAATTATTGTGTGGGTAAAGCAAATATTGGTCGAAAAGAATTTATTCGAGAATTATTTGAACTGTACCGGGTTGGACTTGAAGAAGATATTTTAACTTTTGGTGGAAGAGTAACAAGAGTGATGTTTATTAATATTGTTAACAATGGGTCTATGCTAGAGGAATTTGATTGGGTAGGAAATTTCATAGACAAATTTAAAAATGATTTAAATTCAGCTGAAAAAGAACCTGTAGTTAATCTTAGTCAAGGAATATTAAATTATTATCGAAAGGATTATCAAGATGCAGAGCAATATTTACTCGCCTCAACGCATCAGGATATTTTATTAAATCTCTTGACTAGAAATTATCTTTTAAGAACCTATTACAAATTAGGAAAGGAAGATGAACTAGAGTTGCTCATTGAAAGTATGGGTAAATATTTGATGCGGAAGGAAATAGTCGGCTATGCTCGAGATATCTATAAAAACATTCTAAGCTTAATGAAGAAACTCGTCAACTTGAATATATACGACAGTGACGAGCGAAAGAAATTCAAAGATCAAGTGGCTGAAATCAATCCGATGACCAACTCTATGCGGGAATGGTTTCTCGAACAAGTACAATAAAAAAGGAGCTTCAACTGAAGCTCCTTTTTTATTTTAAGTCCAATGGCATTAATTCAAGATTACCTTCCGTGTTCCTGCAAATCCATTAGAAATTACTTTTACCATATAGATTCCTTTGGCTAAGTCGCCAGTTGGAATGGTAGTGATATTACTTCCATAAGCTGTGCTATTGATCGAACGCACTAGTTTACCGGTTGCATCGAATAATTCAACCTGCATAGCAGAAGCTTCCTCCTCCGTTAATCTAATATTTATCATATCTGTTGCTGGGTTCGGGAATACTTGGAAGTCTAGACCACTGCTAAGGTCTTCGGTATTAACTGCATCAAAGGAGTCTACAATGGAACCTTCTCCTTCAGCGCTTGCGCATACAACATCTACCCCATCTGCACTTACGCAGGCCTCTGAATTATAAGTAAGTAGATCCATGATTTCGAAGTTATCGATAGCCCATCCCAGTATACCAGCAGTTGCATCGGTACCGAATCTGAATCGGATATAAATATCCTCTCCAATAAACTGACTTAGGTCAAGGTATGAATCGATGAATCCATTACTATTTCCAGTAAATCCTTCCAAGAATGGAATGGTAAACGTGGAGTATGCTAGACCACTGTTGTATCCATTTCTGATCCAAGACTCTTGGACTCTTTGCCAAGTTACTGCACCATCTGTAGATACTTCAATGTATCCACCAGCTGTACCAGATGGTACATTAATGTTATGCCAGAATCTAAGTGTAGGTCTATCACCAGAAATACTCTGCGGCTGTAAATTGATCAAATCAGTTTTTACATCTAATGCAGCATCTTCAGTAAGGAAAGAGTAAGATCCTTCATAACTTAATAGAGAAGTAACACCCCAACCTGCAAAAGCAGGATCTTCAGAAGTGGCTACCCAGTTACCAGAACCATTCTGGTCTTCGATTCCATCAAAATAGAATTCTTGAGAGAAGTTGGCTACGTCAGACTGATATTTGTAAGTGATGATAATCTCATCTAGATACTCCATATCACCTAACTCGAATGTAACAGTATTTCCAGAAACTGTTCCAGGTACAGATGCAGAAGCGGCATCAAATGTCAATCCATCTGGAATTTCATCTGTAACCACTACATTCGTCAATTGCTCTGGACGGTGGTTGGTCACTGTTAATGTTACATCAATATCGTCACCTGCTATAATAAGCTCAGTTACTTCTTTTTTGATTTTCAATTCAGCGATGCAAGTAGGAACAGACTCATAATTTGGTGTTCCATCTCCTCTAGAGTTGGAGTCTCCTTGATCTGCGTTGATTCCAAGTCCTCTTCTGGCAAATACCTCCCAGATTAAACATTGGTTGTCCCCGTTGAATAATTCTTGGTCAGCTGCAAGAATAGCATCACGACCATCTTGGAATCCTGGGTTACATGGTTGCATAGCCATACCATCCATTACTAATTGGATAGCCATATTGTTACCAGCTGATGTATTGTATACATCTGCATCATATCCATATTCATCTACAAAGGCCCAATACATATCCCAAAGCATAGAACACCATACTGCTCCGACACCATGTGGTACTGAGAAGGTGGTTATATTATCATATACCATTGGGTTGATAGTCATATCGGTTGAGTAAGGATAAGGGCGAATTCCGTTTCCATCAACACCTTCAGATGTAGCATAGGTACCAATTCCTCTTTTATCCGCTCCGGTATCTCCAGGCTCAACTGTCGTTATTAGTGAGAAGAAATCAGACCATCCTTCTCCCATTTGCTCTTCATTTCCTAGACATCCTGCAGCAGTAGGGCCACCAGTTAATCTGTTGGAGATACCATGTGCAAATTCATGCGCAATAACTCCGTTATCATAAGATCCAGGGATAAAAGACAAGCCATCTGCTGGTTCTTCTATTTTTACTGAAACAGGGCCTGAAGACAAAGCTGCTTTGATTAGATTACAGTCACTTGAAGACAGTGAAACTGTTACAATACCTGGGTCATCAATGTCTGGAACACCAGCCATACCCATGGCACTATCTTCGAAGTTACAGATGATCACCGCGATAGCTCCTGCAGCTTCTGCATTGGCTGTTTTTTGTTCAAAGAAACAAAGACCACGGTCAATCATTGCAATTTTACCAGCGACTTCAGCTGCGTTTACTATTTCCTCACATCCATCAACAAATACATCGAATCCATCGTCTACAATAACTACTTCCCCTTCTGCCGGAGCATCTGCAATTGTCGGACCATAATCTGCTGTTCCTACACTATAGTAAGAGCTAATATTGGTAGGAGCTGTTACTTGGAATACCCCTGAACCGGAGTTCCAAAGGAACATACGCATTTGTCCATTACCACCATCTCCCGGTGTAGCGAATGTTGCGTTGTTAACTGTTCCTGCTGCTCCATCTCCATATTGAGAAAAGGCAATAACATAATCTCCTTGCGCTCCTCCATTGCCATAATTATTGGTTTGGAAGTTTCCAGCCTCTTCTGTGAAACCGTAGGCATAAGAGAAATCATGTATTTTGTTATTCATGTAGAATAACTGAGTTACTGTATTATTGATCTGAGCATTCGGTTCTTGATCATCATAATAATCAAAGTCAAAAATCAAATCCTGACCACCATCAACTTCTGTAGCAGGTGGAACTTCATCTGCTTCCGGATCGTAGAATGCGTGTACATTATTACCTCGGGTAATAGTGAATTCAGCTCCTGGAGTTCCATCTGTATCGTGCCATCCAAAAGGAGAGGCATTCGGATCAGCAGGATTGGTTTCTAAAGTTCTTGAACCATGATTTGGACTTTCTAATGGAAGTGCAAATACACGGTATGAAGAATTATCTACCATTTCGATCGCTGTTCCTACTGAACCTTCTGGACTATGTGCTGAACAACTGTGCGAGTGATTATCATACATCCCTTTTTCAAAGGAACAACTAATATCTAAGCGTTTTTGAGCTATTACTTCTCCTGTATTAGCATCTACATAAATGGCATAACTCTTAGGCCCATAGATTTGAGTTCTCCAAGCCAATTGGAAAGACTCATCCATTTGAGTATACAATAATTGTGTTTGCACAGGTATAGTCGCAAAATCAGCTTTTTCAAAGACAAATAAAGAAAAGTCCTTTTCTTCATCTAATCTTGGTGTTTCAACATCTAATTCTAGCTTAGCTAAAGCGATTTCTAAAGCTTCTATAGCTGTAACATTCGCATTAGCTGAGGTGATTTGATTAACAAGTCCTGCAACGAATCGGCTATTGCCATATATCATCTCACCTGCTTTATTGAAGTTTAAGTTGATAATAGCATTTTCAATCAATAATCCATTGATAGTTTGATTCGCGTAAACATGACTTATCAAGTTATGTCTTGAAGTATAATGGTCTGAGATGAAATAGTCATTTATGTCTGTGTCATCTAATCCCCATTGAGGTGCAAATTCAGCCATAGCTTTGTCTGTTAGTTCAATGGCATCAGCATGTTGAGCTTGTAATCCTAAAGAACAAACAATCATTGCAACGGCAAGAATAGTTTTAGTGAAAGTAAATTTTCGTCCCATAATGTGGTATAAAAAAATTCATTTAATAATAATATTTTAAAAAAGAAGAGTACCTAAAATAGTTTCTATTTGGCACTATTCCTTAAAAGGAGTGTCAAAATTTGAGTTTCAGCTTAAAATCTGTCAAATAAAATTATATTTGAGGATAATTTGTCAGGATGAAAAACAAGGATCTAATCTATGGTCGTCATCCGGTTTTGGATGCCATTAATAATGGGAAAGCCATTGAAAAGGTTTTCCTGATGCAAGGTACTACGGGGCCTTTGGAGAAAGAGCTTCGTAAATTAAGTCAGCAACTTGGGTTTCCCTTGGCTATGGTTCCGAAGGAAAAGCTGCAAAAGATGGTCCCTGCTAATCATCAAGGAGTTGCTGCTCAAATTTCATTAATCAACTACAAACGTATTGATCAAATTTT
>CAXQNQ010000233.1:0-2681 GCA_964225135.1 Mesoflavibacter profundi | reverse complement strand
GACTCATGTGCTTACCACCAACCATTCCGGTAAAAGCCTGACCTGAAGTAATACCCATTCTATACTTGAGATCATCGAATGTTGCCAATAACGATTTTAATGTATCGGCAAATTCTAATGCACGTTCGATATTGTTTTCAAAACTAACTGGAGCACCAAAGATGGCTACCAATACTCCACCCTTATCCCCAAAGTCTACTTCTTTAAAATATCCAGCAAAGCGGTAGATTTCTCGAATAAAAATGGAGGCAAATTTATTTAAAGCTTCGTGATTATCTACCCCATCAAAGGAACAGAATACAGAGATAACAGACCTAAATTCTCCCTTTCCAATAAAATTGATTACATCGTCAGGCAGAAATTGCCTTGACAAATCTTGTATTTTGAGGCTTAGATCTTGTATAGGATTGTTAGTAGGCCTTGGGGATTTGTTATCTGTTAATAAAAAGTAACCCGCTTTATTTAGGGTAGATGTGTATACATGAGGAGGTAGAATATTTTGTAGATGTTGGTCTAATACAATTTCTTGGTGTGAAGCGCGGATTTGACTCTCTGCTGCAAATTCAACCCCTGGTCCTCTGAAATAATATGATTTTTGTTCTTTGCCGATTATACCCCATTCTACCTGTCCATAGGAAAGGCCTATCTTAATCCCGAATTTGAAATCATCTAATTTATAATTGTTTTTGATGAAAAGGTTTCGAATGTCACAGGCTGCATGAAGTAATCGATTGACGTTTTCTTCATCTTTTTCTGGGAAAATGGCGGTAAATGCATCACCCGCAAAATAGGGTATAAACCCACCTTGTTGGTGGACCAACTCTACCATGGGTCCAAAGATATTGTTTAAGATATCTGAAAGCTTCTCAGCACCTTCACTACCATCTTTCATCAAGCTTTCAGTCAATGGAGTGAAGCCAGAAAGGTCAACAAACATAGTACCCGCTTGCAAAGTGCCTTGTAAGCGATTATCATGAAATTGCCGAAGAATAAAAGCTGGTACTAAATGTTTCAATAGAATTCGAATTGGGATAAAGTAAAATTCATCCACAAATTTAGTTAAAAGCCAAAAGATAAAGATCCACAGGATAAACTTTATATCCATGCATCCTTTGTACTACTTTATGCGTCTATTGTATTGACGCTAAAAACAAGAATTTTGGCAGTTTTATAGTCAAAAGATACGTATTAATCTAATTTATATAACCTATAATATAAAATTACTGAATCTTTGCAGTCTGAAAGCAGCAACCCCAAAGCCTGGTAAACAAATAACTAAATCACTCCGATGAAACGTAGTCTGCAGTTTTTAACTGTATTTATCCTTTTTTTTCAAGCTATACATTTGTATGCTCAGGATGCTAATACGGATAAAAGGTCATTTCAAATCTCCAAGCAAGATGTAGGGGTAAAGATTGATGGGCGTTTAGATGAGCTTATTTGGGCGCAGATTACACCTATCAAGGATTTTACTATGTCAACACCAAGGTTCATGGACGCCCCGAGTTATGATACCGAGGTGAAAATGTTTTACACCGACGAAGCAGTATACATTGGAGCCCATATGATAGATGAGGAGCCCGATAAGATTCTAAAAGAAATGACTAAGCGGGATGAATTGGGAAATACCGACTTTTTTGGTTTCCTGATTGATGCTTACCAGGATGGAATAAATGCATTGGGATTTTATATCACACCTCAGGAAATTCAATATGATATTAAATATTCTGCCGACGCTGATGGAAGAGGTGCAAGTATTGTGCAAATTGGAGATCGCTCTTGGGATGCCGTATGGGATGCTCAAGTAACGATCGTTGACAATGGATGGATCGTTGAGTTTGAGATACCTTTTGCAGCCTTGCGATTTCCAACTAAAGAGATCCAGAGTTGGAATATTAATTTTTTCAGACACTTTAGAAGGAATAGAGAAAATATATTTTGGAATCCGGTCAACCCAGAGGTTTTCGGTTTAGTTAATCAGGCAGGAACAGTGCATGGCATTGCAAACATTAAATCTCCCGTTAGACTTCAAGCTACTCCTTATGTAACCTCTTACATTAATAATGTTAGAGATGGTCAAGAATCCTTGTGGGGAAGATCATTAAGCGGTGGAATGGATATTCGATATGGAATCAATGATGCCTTTACCTTAGACATGACGCTTATACCAGATTTTGGAGAGGCTATTTCAGATAATCAGGTGCTAAATTTATCTCCTTTTGAAGTTCGATTTGATGAAAATCGACAGTTCTTCAAAGAAGGGATTGAATTATTTAATAAAGGCAATTTATTTTACTCGAGAAGAATAGGGGGCACACCTATCGGATATTATGATTTGGAAGAGCGATTAAATGAGGGAGATTCCATTTTATCTAATCCGTCCGAGACTCAATTATTGAATGCGACTAAGGTTTCAGGTAGAAACTCCAACGGTTTAGGCATAGGCTTTTTTAATGCTGTTTCCAGCAACACTTATGCAGAGATTATTGACTCTGAAAACCAGATACGAGAAGAATTAACTAGTCCAATAACTAATTATAATGTATTTGTTCTAGATCAGAATTTAAAGAATAACTCTTCTATTTCTTTAGTGAATACTAATGTTTTAAGAGTAGGTTCAGATTATGATGCCAATGTTACAGCAGGATTATTTAATCTTTTCACAGAAAATTCGACCTATA
>CAXQNQ010000232.1:0-8006 GCA_964225135.1 Mesoflavibacter profundi | reverse complement strand
CCTTTGAAATTGAAATAGCTGGCGGCCTAGATATAAATATAGATATTATAGATCCAGATTGTTATGGTGATGCAACAGGAAGTATAGCTTTAACTCCTGCAAGTGGAATACCTCCTTATCAATATACTTGGAGTACGGGTGAAAGTACATCCATGATAAGTGATTTATTAGCAGGGGTATATGCTGTTACGGTTTGTGATGTAAATGATTGTTGTGAAAATTACATGATTGGATTGGATAACCCTGCTGAACTGCTAGTCGATGAAGTCATTTATAATAATCCTTGCCCAAGTGCAAATAATGGATTTGCAGAACTGCAAATAAATGGGGGCAATATTCCTTACATGATTCAATGGTCAAATGGTACCACTGGTACCCAGTTAATTGATGTGGTTGCTGGGGTTTATGCTTACACCGTTACGGATGAAGCACAGTGTTCCGTTGAAGGTGAACTTATTTTGACAGCAGTAGAGGAAATGGAGATAGAAGTAGAAGTAGAGGAAACCTGTTTTGGAGGACAAACAGGAGCTATATCTATTGATATTGTTGCTGGAGAAGGACCTTTCTCCATAGAATGGGGTAATGGATCTAGCTCTTTTAATTTGTATAATCTATATCCTGGAATTTATACTTACACCATTACAGATGAACAAAATTGTAGCGTAGATGGGGAGGTAGAAATCACTGAAGCTCCTTTAGAAGTCTGCGAAATTGTAGTGTTATCTCCAATATTAGATTGTGAAGGAGCGACAGGAAGTCTAGAAGTTATCCTTCCACAGGATAGTATAACTGTGCTTTGGAATACAGGTGAAACAAGTCCGATAATTTCAAACTTAGAAGCTGGAACATATGAAGTGACCCTTACAGGCTTTGAAAATTGTATTGCTCAATGTGCTGTAACCTTGAATGCACCAAATAGTATGGGGGATTTTGTTTGGTATGATGTGCTTGCAAACGGTATTCAAGATAGTTTAGAGTACGGCATAGAGGGAGTGGAAATCCAGCTCTTTGATAGTGCTAATAATTTAATGGCAACTACTGTTTCAGATATTGAGGGTTATTATATTTTCGAAGATCTTCCTGATGGGTACTACAATATATATGTAGTAGATAGTTTTTCTAATCTAGGTTTCACTTCATTAGATACTGGTCTTGACTATTTGGATAGCGATATAGATCCAGCGACCGGATGGAGTGCTTTAGTTGAACTAACAGGAGGGGTCTGTTATACCGATTTAGATGTAGGCTTTACTGATAATTGTATCCCTATAGAAGATCCAGGATCTATTGGATATGATCAGGTGATTTGTGGGTTTATGAATACTCCAGATGAAATAGTGGAGCTGATACCAGCCACAGGAGGGACACAGCCCTATGAATATATGTGGATGTATTCTTATACTTATACACCATTAAATAGTGGAACTTGGTTTCCTGGACCATTTTCTAATTCACCGAATTATCAGCCTTTCCCTTTGGCTCATACAACTTACTTTATTAGATGTGTTCGAGCAGATGGTTGTGAAGGTTTTCAAGAATCAAATATCATAGAAATAGTTGTAAATCCTGAGGTAGTGGCCGCTATTGCAGGTCCAAGCCTAGTTTGTTATGAAGATGTTACTATTTATACTGCTCAGGATAATGGACCTAATGCTACTTATGAGTGGTATATCGATGGGGTATTGTTAGATTATCCATTAAATACAACTATGATTGAATTGTCCTTTGATCAAGTTGGAAATTACGAACTTGAATTAATCGTAACAGATGGAGATTGTATGTCAAGCAATACTCAATTAATTTACGCTTCCAATAGTGCTAGTTTATGTGGAGCATTACCTGGAGGTGGTTCTGGTGGAGCAGGAGCAGGAATGCTAACTGGAGAAACTGATATGTTCGACTTTATGCTTGTTCCAACTATTATTGCGGATCAACAAACGGAGCTTTGGCTAAACAAAGGGTCGAGTAAAGACATCAGATCCATTGATTTGATTAGTACAACTGGGCAACAAATAAAAGTAGAGGTAGAATGGGTTAATGAAAAGCGTGGACAGATGAATGTACTGCAATATAAACCTGGAATTTATTTCATTAGTATACTAACTCAAGAAGGTAGTCGTTATTCAAATAAGCTGGTTATCACAGATTAATGTTTTATATATTGCAAAACTTGTAATATTTATATAATAAGTCTGTTAAATTACAACTAAAGTCCAATTACAGGTTTCATGTAATGGATTTAACTCTTACATTAAACTTGTGACTGGGAAATTTTTTTTGAAGAATATTTCCACTTACAAACTCTAAAGTGAACATTTAATGAAAGTATTTGCCTTAATATCAGTTCTTTTATCTAGCGTTTTTGTGTTTAGTTCATGTTCAGCAGATGAAGCACTGGTAGTTGATCTGGAGTTAACAGCGGAGCAGCAGGCATTACTTGATGCCATAAATACTTTTCGCTTAGCAGGTGGCCAATGTAATGGTAGTAATTATGCGGCAGTAGGGCAAGTACAATGGAATGTTCAATTAGAGTCTGCTGGCTTGAGGCACGCAGAAGATATGAGTAATAATGATTTCTTTGATCACACAGGTACAGATGGAACAAATGTAGGTGTGCGAGCAAAGGACGCAGGATATAACTACAGTTGGATAGGAGAAAATCTGGCAACAGGTTTCACAACTGTTGAAGATGTCATGGAAGCATGGAGGACTTCTACATCCGGCCATTGCGAAATGATGTTAAACGAAAACTTCACCGAAGTCGGTGTTGCCCGGGTAGAAAACCTTTGGGTGATGGTTCTTGCCGCACCTCTTTAGAAAGGGATATACCCACAAAACTATTGATCGATTATAAGACCAAAAAGACAGTAATGTCTTTTGGTCTTTTTTTATTCTTACCTATTAACAAAAAGAAGAAGAGACCTCCTTTGGAGATCTCTTCGACTTACTATCCTAGTTAGGCTAGCAAGAAATAGGATGTTTTGGTTTATTTGCATTAATCGTTTATAGCCTCCATATGAATAATAACATAAGCTGGACCATCGAAGCTGTATGTTTCAGTAAATGAATTCAATGGATATACTACACCTGTTGGATTATTATTGAAGTTTCCATTAGAATTCATATTTGGAGTAATGGTAGTTGGATCTTCGTCATCAATATTGATGTGAATATTATTCATAGTATATCCAGGCTCATACGAAATACTAATAGTGATAGATCCTGAAGTAGAATAATCAATAGTTGCAGATCCTACCACTGTACCATTTTCTGTATTACATTGACCAGCTCCAGCATAAATAAGCTCTGTTATTACTTGCCCAGGTTCAATATAATTAGCCCATCCCCAACGAGGTTGGTAATCGCAGAATGACCAGTTACCAAACATGTAGGCAGTCTCTTCAAAGTCATTATTGGGATCATCTCCACCATCTTCATAGTATCCAAAATCAACTTCTGTTACACAGTCATTAAGATTGATAACATCATAACCTCCAGCATTTTCAGTTGCAGTATATGTTGCCATTTCATCCGCAACAACTACAGTGTAATCCAATCCACCTTCAAGTCCTTCAAAAATGTAAGAACCATCAGCAGCAGTTAGAGTAGTTGCTATTACATTCCCATTAGAATCTAAAAGGTTTACCGTAATACCTTCAAATGTCGATTCTCCGCTTTCCATGTCATAGCTTTCGTCAGCATCATTGTATACAGTACCTTCGATCGAGAAGTAACATTCAACTTCATAAGTTACATAGCCCCACCAAGCACCTTTATTACTTTCAAATCCTCCAGGTGTATTTGATCCGCCAGCATAAGCGGTTTCCCCTTCATTGGATTCATCCGTGCCATCATCTTCATCGTCTCCATCTGTACCATCAGCAACTAATGCTGCATGAGTGGAAACATAAAAGATGTAGCCACATAAATCTGAAATAACGAAATCTGAAAGTGGAATATTAAATGTGTAAGAATCTGCATTAATATCCTCCGCTTTGTAAGGCGCATGTCCAGGTGAAGGACGCTTAGTTGGAATATCATTTGGATCAGTCCAAACATATACATGTGCTTCACCAAGATCTGCTGTTCCATTAGTATTGTATGTTACATAAAGAAACTCATCATCATTAGTGATAACTACAGTTCCAGCATCATTTGTTTTTCCTGCAAACAAAGTGTATTCATATATTCCGTAAGAAGGGCAACCTTCTGAATATCCAATAATCTCGCCAGTTCCGCCATCTGCATAAGCAGTTTCACCATTAAGATTATACGTGTCTAAATCTTGAAGGCCTGAATTGGTTTCACCTTGGAGTTCTTGAGGGAAATTAAATAGTTCTTCTTTGTCACAAGAGATTAGGGATACTACTGTCAACAAGATTAGTAGTTTGCTCAAATAATTTTTCATTAATGTTTATGTTTAATTAAGGTTAAAAAATGTAAGCAATATTAAAAGGGTATTAAGTATGCTTACTATGAATTCTTAATTGATATATAATGTAAAATTAAAGACAGGTGGCGTTATCGTCTTTTTGAAAGAGGACAATTTCTTTTTGAAAGAGGACAACTATTAATATTTATGCACTTCTCCACACACTTAAACTTTAAAATAAAAAAGAGAGCATAAAGCTCTCTTTTTCAAAAAAAGGATTGAATGATATTTTGGATTCTCCCCCAAGAATCATGTACATTATTCATCATTCTTAAAAGTGTAAGGTGAAAATAATTTGGGACTATTTTTTTTTGATTTAAGACATCTAAGTATTTGAAAAATGACATTTAAATCATTTTTTCTATAATTAGAAATAAAAGCTTTATTAGATTATATGCTCCATCAAATAATTTTATTTATACTTTTGTGTTTAAGTAGATGAATATATTTAAGTGCAAACTAATCTTAACTCATTCATAAGCACAATTACAGTTTTACTTTAGATGATTACCCCTTAATTCGAACACACAAAATGAAAACTTGTACCCTTATTTTATCGATAGCCTGTATATTTTCTTCTTATCTCCCAGCGCAAAATTCCTATCAATCTTCCGATACACTCTCAATAATAGTTGATACTACCTACACTGATTTTAATGCTGAGCTATACAATAGGGCTAGCTATTTTTTGTTCAGAGAACAATTGGATAGTGCGGAGTACTACATAAACAGCTTAATAGATGATTTATCAAGAAAAAATGAACTCGAAAGTTCATTGGGCTTGAAGGCAAGATTAATACAAATAAATATATTAGAACTTATTCACGAGCGGGGAGATGCTATTGATGAGATCTTACAATTGGAAAAAGATTGTATATCTAACGAAGATTGGATAACACTGGCCAGGGTTTATCTTACAGCAGCTCTAGCATACGAATATAATAATGGCCTTTCATTGTGTAAAAAATACTTAGATAAATGCAATAACTTAATAGAAAAGCACGGTCTTGTTTCCGTTTATCCAAGATATTGTTTCAGGAAGCATTCCTATTATAGACAATTAGGACTTAAAGATGGATTAATTAGCAGCAATGATTCTGTAACATACTATATCAAAGAAACCTTAACTAGTTCCAAAAAGCTATATGAAAATCATCAAGGACATTATCCTCAAAGGCAATACGAGGATTTTTCAGAGATATATGCAGAGGCTCTTAAATACTATGCTTTAACATTTTTCAAGGAACAAGACCCTCGACGTATTCAGTATTTAATAGAGTCTAAAAAAGTATGGGAAAGAGTCCAGAATGATTATCATTTGGGTATGACATGTAGGTCTTTAGCACAAGGTTACCAAAAAATAGGAGCATTAAATACGGCTTTAATTTATAATGATAGTAGTATATATTATTTAAATAATGGCTATCCTATAGACTCAACCTTGTATAATTTTTCTTCGAGCCTCACTTATGGCTCTAGGGCATCCATATTAAAAGATATGAATGAACTAGATTCGGCCTACTATTATTTAGATTTAAGCCATGATTTTAGCTTAAAATTCGAAAGTTTTACTTTTGATGAAAAATTCAGAGCAGCTGAAGCAAAAAACTATGATTTAATCTTAGAGGAACAAGAATCAAAGATGTTCCAAACCAAGAAATGGAACAAGACTTTGCTGGTGTTACTGAGTTGTATTTCCATTTTGATATGTACTATTATTTTCTTTTACCTAAAACTTCAAAAAGCCAACAATTTAAACAAAAATAACGCTGACAAACTCCTCCATTTAGATCAACTCAAAACTAATTTCTTTGCTAATATTTCGCATGAATTAAAAACTCCGATTTCTTTAATACATGGTCCATTATCATACCTATTGGAGTATCCCAAAAACTGGAATAATGAGGAGTTGAATAAACAGCTTAAGATCATGCAGAGAAATAGTCAGAATTTAATGAATCTGGTTGAAGAAATTCTTGATTTGTCAAAAATAGATCAAGGAGCTATGGAATTAAAGGAGGTAAGTGTGGGAATATGCAATTTCCTTGAAACAATTTGTCAAACGTTTGAATCTCAATTACAAAGTAAACAAATTGAATTCATTTTAGAATGGGATGAAATAGATAGGGATTTGTTTATTCAAGTTGACCATAGCAAATTAGAAAAGGTAGTTAATAATTATTTAAGTAATGCAATCAAATATACTCCTGTAGGGGGTACCATCACGCTTAGGTTATCGAGCTTAGATGACGAACTAGTTATACATGTTTCAGATTCAGGTAAAGGAATTCACCCCATGGATTTACCTTATATTTTTGATCGATATTATCAATCTAGGTACAATTTAGAACAATTGGAAGGAGGTACTGGTATAGGTCTTTCATTAGTAAAAGAATTTGCTGATTTAATGAAAGGGAAAGCATGGGCCGAAAGTGAACTAGGAGTGGGCAGCACCTTTAACTTTTCTTTTCCTAAACAAGTGGTTTTAGAACATCTAGAAGAAGTACATTATCCTATTGCTGACCCTGATAATCAATTGATGTCTCTTGGAAAGGATTTTACTATTCTTGTGGTCGAGGATACCCTTGATATGAGAATGTTTTTAAGGGACTTGTTAAGCCAGCATTTTTCCACGATTTATTGCGCTAGAAATGGAGCGGAAGGATTAGAAATGTTGAAGAAACACGGTAACTCTATCAATCTTATAGTTTCTGATGTAATGATGCCAGAAGTGGATGGATTATCCATGCTAAAAGAAATAAAGCAACATCCGGAATGGTTTGGAATACCTGTTATTATGCTAACAGCTTTATCCGAAGAAACAGATCGCTTGAAAGCGCTTACCATAGGTGTAGATGATTATTTAACTAAACCTTTTTCCGCAGCAGAATTACTTATAAGAATTCAAAATTTACTGTATAATTATTCACAAAAGCAACTGTGGATTGAATCATTAGACAGTCAGGAAGTAGAGGAGCTTAAATTAGAGAATAATCTTTTGCAAAAGGATAAAGAATGGATAGACCAATTATATCAAATTATTGCAGAAGCTGCAGAAGATGGAATTGATGTGGATAAATTAGCTTCAATAATGTGCCTAAGTCCTAGGCAATTAACTAGGAGGACTAAAGCTTTTATCGGAATAACTCCTGCAAAATTGATTAAGGAAATAAAATTGGATATGGCGAGGAAATTATTGGAATCGGGGGAGCCATATTCTATTGCTGAAATAGCCTACAAGACAGGATTTGAAACCCATGCTAATTTTTCAGTAGTATTCAAAAAGAGATTTGGAAAATCACCGAGTGAGTATTCTAGATTTGGAATGAGAAGTGGGGTTAGCGGATTGGCTGCTAAACTTTAGACCTAAAATATATTTTTAATTAGGGTGTAATATTAAAATAAAGAAATGAAAGAGTAGCGAATTTTCGCTGCACTGGCTTTGAATCCACTTCCTTTATTTCTATATTTGTTGCGGGAAATGTTGATTTTCCTGACCAATTTCAATAACTAAAATGTAGAAATGAAGCTTCTTGTATGTGTAAGTAAAACACCTGAAACGACCTCTGCGATT
>CAXQNQ010000231.1:0-3261 GCA_964225135.1 Mesoflavibacter profundi | reverse complement strand
ATCAATCCCTTGAACACTTAAGTCAAGAGTTAGACGGAAGTTATTTGATTATTGAAAAGGGAAGATCAAATGATGAAAAGGGAGCCATTTTGGTACTCAATGGGCGTATCCAAGGCTATGGATTCCTAGATATTGACACCTTGAACTATTCTAATGTAGAGGATATTCAAAGAGACCTAGAATGGGTCGAGGAAAATGCCGAACTTCGGTATATCATCAAAAGATATTTAGCTAAAAACAAACGGAAGCAAATTATACCAATCCCCTCTCCTGTAATAGATTAGCCATTTGTAATTGAACCTTTTCTGCAGCCTTTCTTATCCCATTTTGAAAATCAGCTTCTTCATTGCCTGCGTAAATAATACCTCTGGAGGAGTTAATCAATAATCCAACATCATCATTCATACCTGCAGTTGCAATGGCATTCAAATCACCACCTTGGGCGCCAACACCTGGAACTAACAAGAAATTGTCTGGAGCTATTGCTCTGATTTGGGCAAGATATTCTGGTTGAGTGGCTCCTACTACAAACATCAATTGATTTGCATCAGCCCATTCGTGACTTTTTTGAATTACTTCTTCGAAAAAATAGGATCCAGAGGAACTACGTAAGAGTTGAAAATCTGAACTACCCTTATTAGACGTTAAGGCTAAAAGAATAACCCATTTATTTTCATAACCTAAAAAGGGTTTAACGGAATCTTCCCCCATATAAGGAGCAACAGTTACAGAATCGAAACCCATTTGCTTAAAATAGGCTTCAGCATACTTTTGAGCGGTGTTACCAATATCTCCTCTTTTGGCATCAGCTATTGAGAAGTGGTTTTCAGGAATCAATTCCATTGTTGCCTCTAATGCCTCTAATCCTTTACTACCATAGGCTTCGTAAAACGCCAAATTTGGTTTATAAGCCACACATAAATCGTGAGTGGATTCAATCACGGCCTTATTAAATGCTAAAATTGGATTTTTCTCCTTTCGAAGGGAAACTGGAATCTTATTCAGGTCTGTATCTAAACCAACACATAAAAAGGACTGCTTAGACTTAATCTCAGCAACAAGTTGACTACGTTTCATTTGTCTTATTTTACAGCTCTTACTGCTGTTATTTCGGGTAATTGTCCTTTGATCGCTACTTCAATGCCTGCCTTCATGGTCATGGCTGACATATTACAATCAACACAATTACCTAACCACCTTATAACCAATTCATTATCTTTGGTTACTTCAACAACTTCTACATTACCTCCATCAGCTGCCAAATGTGGTCGTATTTCATCTAAAACTTTGTCTGCTCTTTCGACTAAATTCAATTCTGTTGTCATTGAGTTATTCCTTTATTTTTACAACCTGAGTAGGCTCTAAATATTCTGCTCGGATTGCAACTTGTGTCAATAAATTCTTGGCAATGGTATCAAATGCTTTCTGCATTGCAGGTTTATCATCATTCAAAAATACAGGCTTTCCTTCATCTCCACCTTCTCTAACTGCCTGAACTATTGGTACCTGCCCTAATAATACCGTTTCTGCGGCTTTAGCCAGTTTTTTGCCCCCATCTTCTCCAAAGATATAATATTTATTGTTTGGAAGTTCGGCAGGCGTAAACCAAGACATATTTTCTACTACACCCAAGATAGGCACATTGATACTATCCATCTTGAACATATTCATGGCTTTCAGGGCATCGGCTAGCGCAACATCCTGCGGAGTGGTGACCAAAACAGCTCCTGTAATTGGAACGGCTTGGGCCAGAGAAAGTTGAACATCACCGGTACCTGGAGGCAAATCAACGATCAAAAAATCTAATTGTTCCCAGTACACTTCATTAATAAACTGATTCAGTATAGCTCCTAGCCTTGGTCCTCGAAGAACAACAGCTTGTTCTGGTTCAATAATGAATCCCATTGATATCATAGGAATATCATATGCTATAAGCGGCAAGATCATGGGTTTACCTTCTAGTTTTTTCACTTGAGGTTTTTTCCCTTGCAAACCAAACATCAATGGAATGGAAGGTCCGTAAATATCCGCATCCAGTATACCTACCTTTGCACCAAGAGCTTGAAGGGCTAATGCAATATTTGCAGAAACGGTAGATTTCCCAACTCCACCTTTTCCAGAACCAACTGCAATGATATTTTTTATTTGAGGAAGTTTTCTACCTGCATTAGGGTTCACTTTTTGCTTTCCTTGCTTAAAGTGTACATGGACATCGGCTTCTGAATCAATTTGCTTGATCGCTTCTACACAGGCTGCATGTAATTCAAACTTAGAACCTGCACTTGCAGGAGGAAGGGTCAGGACAAAGCTAACTTGCTTTCCCTCTATTTTAAGATTTTCTACTAAATGGGCAGCTACTATATCTGTTTGACTTGCAGGATCCGTAACTGTACCGAGCGCCTTTATCACATCCGATCTTTCCATCAAAGCTTTTTTTTGCAAAAATACATAATTCTTAAGGATAGGATGGCTTTTAGGTCAAAATTGAACTTGTTTTTTTGTTTATATGACTAATATATTGAATATCTACTATCAATTGATCCTGAAGCCTATTTCCTGCATCCATTATTAAGTTACTTAAGCCTTCTTGACTTGGCTCCTTTCCGAATGATTCTATAAAATAGTTGGTTTTAAATAAAACAGAGTATGATTCTACAGAATTAAGCCAATCTTGCCAATTATTTCCATCAGTAACCTGCTTGATATCCTCCGGTGAAAATTCAAAACAAGGACTGGGAAGATTCAACGCCTCCACATACACACCTTTTCTATTGCTTATTCGAATGAGCTGTTCCAGAATACCTTTTTTAGGTATCATAAAAGATTTGGTATAGAAAAATAGCCCAAGCTTTTTCCTCCTTTTTAATAACTGATAGCAAACCTCATCGCCAATCAATTTTAAATCATGTACAGCACTGATATTTGAAGTGTTTACACCATGAAAAACAAAAGATACTTTCAATAATTGTCTACAATCTTTAAGAATCTTATTCGTATCTGTATACATGGCTTTTACAGAGGCCGGTCCATCCTCTGTACCGATACTATCTTCATTCCAAAGTGCAATAAGTACTATTGGGATTCTGCCATCAATAACTTTTGACCATCTAAACAAACAACGTAAATAACTTTCATAAGAATGGAATCTTATAGCCAAATACAACTTAGCTTGGGTATGGTTTTTACGATGTATAAAAGGTGGGTATAAAGAATATTGTTGCAGATATGCTTTCATTTATGTTTCTTTCCTAACTTGGCATA
>CAXQNQ010000230.1:0-4550 GCA_964225135.1 Mesoflavibacter profundi | reverse complement strand
CGTTATTTAACGCAAAAAAAATAATCTACCGTACTGTAATGACTGAATTTTACCTGAGCACTCCCCGTTTTTATTTGATTTTTTGCCTTTTAGCTGCCGTATTAATAAGCGGTATACTTTATATCCGCAACGCTAAAGAGAAGGAATTCAATACAAAAATCAAAACATTACTAGCCGTAGTTCGTGGTCTAGCTATTCTTTGCATTACAATACTCTTACTTCAACCCTTTTTAAAAAAAATCACCAAATCCAGTCAATTACCCCTTCTGTTTTTTGTCCAAGATGCATCAAACTCTATTCAGTCTGAAAGTACTGCATCAGAATTAGAAACATATCACCTAGCTCGGAAAAAAGCGATACAACAATTAGAGGAAAAATATGAAGTAGTCACCTACAGCGCTGGTGATGAGGTTAGACCTGAATTAGATACCAACTATGCAGATCAATCAACCAATCTTTCGGAAGTATTTGACCACATCAATAGTCAATACAAAGGAAGCAACAAAGCTGGTATAATACTAGCTTCCGATGGTATATTCAATAGAGGGGCTAGCCCCGTTTATGCAAATAGAACCGGATTACCCATTCATACTATCATTCAAGGAGATACGAGTGTCAAGAGAGATTTATATATCAAACGGGTTTTCCATAACAATGTAGCTTATTTAGATGACCAAGTAAACGTCTTAGTGGATATTGCGGGAAAACAATTTCAATCTGGGCAAACTCAACTGAAAGTGTTTCATAAAACCAAGGCAGGAAATCAATTAATAGCACAAGAACTGATCAATATCGATCAAACCCCATTCTTTCAAACAGTCGAATTCATGCTTACGGCTGACCAAGTAGGGAAACAAACATATTATCTCAGTCTAGATCCTCTGCCTGGAGAAGAATCTGAATCCAATAATACCCGAACGTTTAGAATTGAGGTGATAGATGCTAAACAAAACATCACCCTTCTAGCTGCTGCTCCACACCCAGATATATTTGCCCTACAATCCGCACTAACGAATACCGGAAACGTTGAATTTAATGTACTATTCGCTGATGAGATGACAGACTGGAATGCGCTAGAAGAGACTGATTTATTAATTCTACACCAACTTCCTAGCCTTAAACACCAATCAAAAGTTCAACCATTATTGGACTTAATGAATGCCAACAACAAACCGATTTGGTTCATTTTAGGTATGGAGACGGATATTCCATTATTTAATCAAGCTCAAGATCTAATCAGTATATCCGACTATATTGGAGAATACAATCAAACATTTGCTAGTCCTGCACCTAACTTCAATCTATTTAAAACGGATGGAAATCTGATGCAGAAAATAGCCCAGTATCCTCCGCTCACAACACCATTTGGCACGTATACAACAGTTGCTGGTGCTGTGGCTTTAAATCAACGCATTGGATCTGTTGATACTAATTATCCATTATTGATGTTACATGAATCCAAAGGTCAAAAAACAGCTGTCTTACTTGGTACTGGTATATGGCAATGGAGAATTTTTAATTACTTGCAACAGAATGATCATACGGCTATTGATGCCTTGATTCAAAAAACAGCCCTATACTTAGGCTCGAGAGAGGATAAACGAAAATTCAGAGCTAAACCCGCTAAAGCACAATTTGTAACTTCGGAGGAGGTCATTATAGATGCTGAGCTATTCAATGCCAATTATGAAAGAGTCAATGATCCTGAAGCCCGTTTGACTTTGAGTAATGAAGCTGGCAATCAATTTGAACACACCTTTTCAAAAAGAGGAGATGCCTACAGCTTAAACCTGGGCAAATTACCTGCAGGTTTATACACTTTCGAGGCACAAACAAACTACAATGGAGCAAAATTGACTGACCGTGGCCCATTCACTGTAAATGACCTTAATTTGGAGGCTTTAGAACTAACTGCAGACTTCAATATGCTTCAATTAATCAGTGAACAAAGTGGTGGAAATCTTTACTTTCCAGAGCAAATAAATGACTTGACCCAAAACCTTTTAGCGGATGATTCTCAAAAGCCTGTTTTATATGCACAAAGTAAAACCATGCCTTTGATTGATTACAAGTGGTTGTTTGCTATAATCGCTATTCTCTTAGCCTTGGAGTGGTTCTTGCGACGGTACAAAGGAAGCTATTAATAAAAAAGCACCTTGAAAAAATTCAAGGTGCTTTTTTATTTAAATTTGAATAAACTTACCAAGACAAGTCATCTTCTGAAGCCTCTTCAGAAGTAGCATCTGCTCCATTTTCATTAGATTCAGCTTCTTCTTCTCGTTTAGCTTCCCACTCCTCTTGTCTACGAGTAAATTCATCATAATCGTAGTCTGGCATCAACTCTGTTTTCACATAAGAGATAGCCTCTTCCAAATTATCGATAAAACGATTAAAGTCCTCTTTGTACAAAAAGATTTTATGTCTTTCATACCCCTCACCATTGAAACGCTTAGTACTTTCAGTAAGCGTAAGGTAGAAATCATCTCCCTTTGTTCTTCTCACATCGAAGAAATACGTCCTTCTCTTTCCCGCGCGAACCTTCTTTGAATAGACGCTCTCAAACTTTCTTTGATTTCTATCTGATTCCACTCTAAAAAAAATTTTGTTTAAAAATTGAATACCTATTACAAATGTAAAACATTACAAATAAAATCAAAAAGAAATAAAATTTAAGGAATTGCACATAAATCTTTTATTTTATTTTTCGCTTATGACAATTCTAACCATATCATTCTGTCTCTTTCTCAAGGGATTGCTTCTGAAACAGGTCTGCGTAATACCCACCTTGAGCTAATAAATCGGCATGTTTTCCAGATTCAACAATACGTCCATCATCTAATACAAGAATTTGGTCAAATTCTAACAAATTATAGATCCGGTGCGTGATGATAATGGTAGTTTTACCAGCAAACTCAGATTCAAAAAAACCAAGAATGGATTGCTCTGTTTTGGTATCTACTGCTGATAAACAATCATCAAGTATAACAAAGTTAGGTCTTTTGATTAATGCCCGGGCAATTGATATTCGTTGCTTCTGCCCTCCAGATAAGGTAACCCCACGCTCTCCTACTACAGTATCATACCCCTCAGGTAGTTCCAAAATATCCTGATGAATAGAGGCATATTGGCAATATTGCTCTATCTCTTTTTGGGAAGCATCTGGATTTCCAAAAGCCACATTAGCTGAAATGGTATCTGAAAACAAGAAAGAATCCTGAGGTACATATCCCAAAGCAGACCGAAGATGTTGAGTAGAAAAATCCTTGATGTCCACCCCATCTATTCGAATGCAGCCAGATTGAACATCATAATTTCTCAATAGAAGTTCTGCAATTGTCGTTTTACCTCCCCCCGTGCGACCAATAATAGCCATTTTTTGTCCTGCCTTTAGTTCAAAATCAATACCCTTTAAGGCCTCAATTCCTGAATCTGGATAAACAAAAGATACATTATCAAATGAGATATCACCCTGAATAGGCTCCCGGTAAGGTTCCTTTATTTCTTGAATAGAAGATTCTTCCTCCAAAATTTCGTTGATACGCTTCTGAGATACCGAAGCCTGTTGAATAATAGAGGCTACCCAACCAATAGCCGTTACCGGCCAAGTAAGCATATTGACATAAATCACAAATTCAGCAATATTACCTGGACTAATTTTTCCTTCCAATACCATTCGGCCACCCATAAAAACAGTAATAATGGTACTTGCGCCAACGAGTAATAACATGAGTGGATAGAAAAAGGCATTAACCCGAGCCAGCTCCATTGATTTTTGTTTGTAATCCTCACTCTGTTCTTCAAAATTCGCACCTATAGCTGCCTCCTGCGTGTAGGATTTCACTACCCGTATACCCGAGAAAACCTCCTGAACTATCGTATTCAAATAGCCTAACTGCTTTTGAATCTTTGTTGATTTCTTGTTGATCAAGCTAGATATGTAATAAATGGATATAGACAAGAAAGGTAAAGGGGCCAAAGCATATAATGACAACTCCAAAGACACATTGACCATGGAAGAAATAGCTAGAATAAATAAAGAAACCAGATTGATTCCATAGAGAACAGCTGGACCTATATACATTCGAACCTTTGACACATCTTCAGAAATCCGAGCCATCAAATCCCCAGTATTACTACGCTTATAAAATTCTACGCTTAGTGATTCAAACTTTTGAAAAATCAACTTTCTAAGGTCGTATTCAATCAAACGAGACATTACGATAATGGTCTGACGCATGAAGTACATGAATATGCCCATACATAGTGCCAGCACAATCACTAATCCACCAAATTCAAAAAGTAAACCACCTAAGCTTTTCACTAATTGCTCGCGCACTGGACCAGCATCAAGCATACGATAGATCTGAATATTGTCCATGACTAGGTCTAGAGCTTCCCTAATCATTTGAGGTTGTAGGATTCTGAAATAATTGGATAGAGAGACGAAAATGATGCCTAACAACAACTTCCACTTATACTTCAGAAAATATGCATTCAAAAATTTTAATTCCTTCACTCTATTCCCTTTTACTGTGTAGCCAGGAATAATC
>CAXQNQ010000229.1:0-7637 GCA_964225135.1 Mesoflavibacter profundi | reverse complement strand
ATGAACTCAATAGGCAAAATAACCTCTAGATAATGGCTTCCTATCGATGGTTCTGTAGAAGGCAAGCTATTTCCCCAAAAGTCTAATCCTCCATTATTGGCAATGATCAAACCAGAAGTCAAATAAGGAGATGTATTTTGTAATTGATAGCCATCCGCATTAAAAGTGTAATTAACCTCATCTACTGTTCCAGACCCTGGATTGGTTAATATCGGATCAGCTGTAAATGGATTACTGTCTTCCGCAACAGGATCACTAAAATTCCCGAAAAAAGCATTATTGCTGAATACAGAGCCTGTTGTAGTAGCATGTTCAAAAATGAGATCGCCTGTTTCTTGACTGGAGTTGGTTTGGCGAACAAACAAATTATTCTTTACCGTAGTATTGGTGGCAGGCGTATTGGTATCTACTGCTTGTCCGTTATAAACGAAATAGCCATCACTAGACACATTAGAAGCCAAAACGTAGGCTGTATTATTGTATATCTCCGTGTCTACACCCCCAAGATTTCGCATCCATTCTCCATTAAAATCTTCAGAGATATTATACCTGAATTTATTTCGAGCAGCAGCATGATTGACTACGAAGGTTCCCATATCGCTACTTTTAAAGAAGTTGTATTGTACTATAAAATCATCACATCCATCTAGATTTAATGATTGACCAGATCGTTCATTATAGACATTATATACGACATTGTTTTGTATAACTATATTGGAGCCATAGTACAAATCAAATGCTGCATTATCAGCCATAGTCATATATATACCGCAATTGAGTATATAGTTATTTTCAATAGTTCCATTATTGATTTCCTTAGTCAACATCCCTATATAGCCAGCTCTGTTGATATTATTATTACTGACTGTAAGTCCATCTATATATTCTCCCAACTGAATCCCATGTTGTTCTACGTCTATCATCGTACAATTGGTGATAGTTACATTAGATATAGTTCGACCTGTAGGATCTGAACCTCGGATATCTGTCCCCACTCGAATACCTGCACACAATTCCCCATTCGTTATCGCCCCAAGATTTCCTCCACGAAGTGCGCTTCCTCTAATTTTATTGATGTAGATATTATTAAACTCTAGGTCTGTAGCACTGGCATTTTGCCAAGTACCTGCGCGAATTCCGAACTTAAATAACTCTCTAAAAAACTGATGAAAATTCGAAAGCTCTAAGTTTTCTACCTTACAATAAGACACATCAAACAACCGAATAGCAGCATGGGCATGTCCCCCTACATTGATTTGAGGTTTTTGAGATCCACTCCCATAAGAACCTACCAAAATAATATTACCAGATGCTCCGCTACCATGAATATGAAGTGGGTCGGTCCAGACTTCTCCTTTTTTTAATAAAACCTGATCCCCTGCAGCTAATATTCTTTTATCGACATTTAGAAAGCTTTTCCAAGCCGTAGCTTCGGATGTCCCAGCCGCAGCATCATCTCCTGCAGTAGCATCGATATAATAAGTAGTATTGCCTGGTGAATTAGTTTGAGATGCAGTTGAAGCTACTACTGTTGTTACTGTTGAATTACCATAATCCCCTACTGCTCGAATCCGATATGTGTAAGATGTACCTGGCTCTAAGATTTTTAAGCCAGATTCTCTAGTATCTAAAAATGAAGTAGCACTTCCATTATCTAGTGTAATAAAAATAGTTTTGTATTTGGTATCTGTTTCTGAACTATACTTACGCTCAATCATATACCCTTGTGCATTAGCCACTGCATTCCAAGCTAATTTTATCCGAGTTGAGCCCAGTTCAGTTGCCGTAAAACCAGTTACAGCAGCCGGCGTATCATCCACAGTTGCTTGTAGAGAAACCCAATCCACATAAAAGTCGATCGTTTCGCTTTTGCGAATCCATAGAGTAGTCCAGACCGTATTCGATGGAATATTGAAAGTCTGACTCGATTGTGTATAGGTGGTGTTAGAAAAAGTCAGTATAACAGAATCTAATTTAGCTGCCGAATTGTCGTAAAAAAATAGAGCCACTTGTCCTGGATCTTCTCCACCCAATGCTTCTGCTACCCGCCCGCTGGCCGATAAAGTATATTCAACCCCAGCTTCAGGACAAGGAATGATAGATTGGCCTCTACCATGATACTGCCCGATTCCCAATACATCCTTACCATAATAAGGTTTATTATCTCTACAATGTAATGCGTTGCCATTAGAAGCAGTAGTTTCGGTATCCGTCCATTCATTACGCTCAAAATCGAATTCATTCCAAGCGTTGCCTTCCCTAAAGGTAATCGTACCAACGACCCCAGAACTAAAATCCCAATTCACAACTCTTTCTGCTGGTTGTGCAAATACTAATTCAGAAATAAATAGAAATCCCAATACGATTAGTCCAATACCCAAATGCCTCATAAGAGTTTATTTTTTCTTGATGAATCATCTTTATCTATTGAGTATTAAGCAAGATTGAAAAGCTAAGTAGGAGCTTAGCTAAATGATTGAGGATAGAATACTTAATTTTCTAGAGATTAGAATATAGCCAAGATATCAATTTTTTTATCTAAAAACTTGAATGATATCAGTATCTATAACATTCCTTACAAAAAAAGCAGCTGATTTTCATCAGCTGCTTTTTTATAGTCAATATCTTTATTTGATTACAGATTAGCTTCAAACAAATCCCGTATCTCAGCAGAAGAAGGACGTGGCGCATCATTTGAAATCACCTTACCATCAGCTGAGAACAGCATAAATCTTGGAATACCAAAGATGGCATAGTCTTTTGTAATCTGACTCCAGCCATCTGCCCAAAGTTGAGTACCTCCAAGCGATTTGTCTTGAACCATCTTTCTCCAAGCCGCTTCATCCGTATCGACAGATACACTCAAAAAAGTAATGGCTTGATCGTGATAATCAGCTTCTAACTTTTGCAAACTTGGAATCTCTGCCTTACAAGGTCCACACCAAGTCGCCCAAACGTCTACATATACCAAATTACCTTCAAAAGAAGAAAGGGAGTAATTTTGTCCCGTAGTATCGGGATAAGTAAAATCAATAGCCACATCACCTGCTTGAGGCATATTATCTCGCTGAGTTTTTCTTTCCAACCAAGATTTTTTCCTAACATCCAATTTCTTTTCTTCGGACTTTACATACTCCTCATCTTCCACTTGCTCCAACAAAACCTTCATTGTATCCACATAGGCATCTAATTTAAGTGCATACGCTGTTTGATCTAGAGAATCTAAAAGCCCATAAAAATTAAAGTCTTGGGATAAGTTACTTTGGTTCATCATGTATCCACGAACATCCATACTATATTCAGACATGTTCTTCTGACGGTTCACCATAAACTCAATATCTTCATCAATATTCGCCAATTCATCTTGAACAAAAGTTGAATCATCCATTTGGTCTAAGGTCTGAACGAGTTCAGCCTTAAAAGCATCCATAAGACCGTGGTATTCTTCTTCCGTACTCAGGTAATACGGTTCACCATAAAAGTCTCCTTCTTCTTGCATGAGGTATTTTTGAGCAAGGAAACTTGATGCTACACTACCTTCATATTGAATCGTCTCATCAAACTGCTCTGGATTGATCGTTAGGTAAATCTTATCTCCAGGTTTTACATACATAGCAGTAGTCTCAAACCCGTGCTTGAACGAGATATAAGCTGCGGAATCGATTTCGATGTCAATTGTAAAGCTTCCGTTTTCATCTAGGCTAGCCGAATACGTGGAGTCACTAAAAATAAATGAAGCTTCTTCGCTAATTGGATCCGAAACCTTACCAGAGATACTAAGCAAGTTATTGTTTTGCTCTTCAGCACAAGAAACTAGTAAAAGTGCTAGGGCAAATGCACTTAAAATTTTAGATGGCATATTTTTCATTATAATAAGAGTTAAGTCTATTGAGTGAAAGTTGTAAACTTAAAGAAATTTATCTTTTGGTTGATAAGTACATTCAAATTAATTGAATATATACATGATTTTACCTAAAATATTGCATTTCAAAACTTAATCCATCTGTTTATTGCTTGATTAATTTGATGGTTTCCATACTACCAGCTCCTTGGATTAATTTCAACAAGTAGACTCCATCAGGATAATTAAAAGACAATGGAATAATGCGGCCTCCTTGGACCTTTTGATTATAAACTACAGTGCCATTGGTATTTAAAATTGAAAGGTCAATATAACCAGCTAGTGAACTTAGATCTATTTGGATTGCTCCTGAATTTGGATTTGGGAAAATAGTTATAGTTTTCTCCTCCAATTCACTCAAATTATTAATGATATTTTGAATAGATGAGGTGCATCCATCAAAATCCACCACTTGTATAGTCTGAATATTGTTTGTGGTATCTATAGAAATCGAGTATGGCTCTACCCCTCCTTCAATGAATAGCTCCTCATCCATCCAATCTAATTCCAAGGTATCTAATGTGCAACAAACATCTGCATCAAAGCCAATTGGTGCTCCTGATGGAAAATATAATTCAATGATAGATTGTAAAATAGCTGTCCTTTCCTGTGCCTCTGCTGCGTCATAGGTCAAGGATTTTTGATAATGCCATCCTACACCATAATCTGGATTGGCACTGGGACCATTAGCGTATAAGTTAGGGTACACAAATAAGGCATATTCCACAAAAGCCTCATTGTCTGCTGGTATTAATTCAAAGTATTCCTGTAATCGATTATAAATTGCAGGAGAGGGTTCAATTCCTGCTTGGTTCAAATTATTTTGAAGGGTCTCTGTATCTTGAGGAAGTATGCCAAATACATGGAATAATGGACGCAGATCGGCCTGTGCGGCAACAGACATTCTTAAAATCCTACTGTCTATATCTTGATTATTTATACCATGATCTATCCCATTTTGAAAGTCGATATATTCCTGTCTCCAAAAATTTCTAAGTGGGCACCAATCAAACATATGTACAATCTCAAAATAATGGCCGTAGCCCCTATGCTGATATCGTACCTCATTGGTAGTTGAATTAATAATAATGCGTTCTCCACCAAAGGTGTTGGAAACCATACGGTGTGTGGCAGTCTTATCAATATCAAATGTATTAGGTACAAAGCTATAATTTACTGCCTCATTTAATTCTACCCCTAATCCATGATGCATGGCCATGATATAAGGTACGTTGACTAATGCCTCCACTTCTCCAGGAAATTTTGACATAGCTAAAGCATGTCCCGACTCATGAAAATTAACCTCATCATTGGGTCCAGGGCCATCAATAAAATAAGTAGGTCCAGGTACATTATTGAAGTTTAAAGGAGAATTGGACATAGGATATCCGATAGAATAGACATTATGCCTAATTGTGATATCCGCAATCATATACATATTGTGTTTATCAGGTATAATCTCCCTTGCCATAACAGAATTAACCCCTTGTAAGGCCGCATCCCAATCCAGCATAGTCTGTTTGAGGTCGTATTGGCCTGGTACAATAGAATGACTAGGAATAGTGTACATGACATTATCTGTTTCGAATACTGCCCAAATCCCCGGCTTATTCAATTCCTCGTTAAAATCTAGGGTTTCATAAAAAGGTTTTATGGAGAAAAAAGGTGCCTCGTGTATATTATTTGCACTCACTTCCAAAACACCATCATCAGCACCGTAAGGGACAGCGATTGCTATTGCTCCTCCAAATGGATTAAATACTTCAATGGTATTAGATTCGATAGGAAATCTTTTAGAGATTCTATCTAATCGCTTAAAGATGGGCCGTATACCCAAATCCCATTCATGAGCACCGACTTGAACAAAGTAATCTGAACTCACTAAACTATCCGGTACAGTTACCGTTGCTACAGTTCCAGGCGCTAGATACCATCCCGTTGGTCTAAGCGCATGTTCTGTACCATATCCATTGATATTAAAATATGGGTTCATCCCTGCTGGATCCGCAAAGTTTGCCCGAATTGGAATAGTGAAAGCATTAAGTGAATCCATTGGAGGAGCCATATATCCAGGAAAACTGTTACAAGATTGGAACACCCATGTCTGAATTATATTAGGATATGCAGCATAAATTTCTGAAGTAAACACTTCGTCAAATACGCCTTGTTCTAAAGCAAGTATTGCCCGCTCCAATTCTAAACCAGGAGCATTATCGGGATTTTTAGAAAATCCATTCTGCGTATTTGGAGTAGTAAATAGAGGCCCTACTATTTCATCAAAGTTGTCTATGACACTTTTAGCCAATTCAATCATATCCTCTGACTCAGCTAAACAAGAAGGAAACTGATCAAATACATTTTGGATTTGAAGTAATTCTTCCCCTGATAACAATATACTTCCATTTAAATGCTGGTCTAATTCAACAAGTGATGTCCATGTTAGATTACAAGGATTAGGGCAGCTAAAAGTAATATTGGCATAAGACCCGATATCGTTGGCTCCACTAGCTACCGAATCATCATTCACATATAGGGTGTAACCATTAGGTGCATAAATACCATCTCCATAACTATCGAAGATTTCAAAGAAATAACACCCATCCGCAGCTACGCATATACTGTCTGTATAGTTGGAATTATTATCATAGACCCCATTGGCTCCCCCAGTCAACAGTGTATCTCCTAAAAGATTCGTAATCTGCCAGTAGGTTTCATACCCCCAATTATCAGTTGCTATTGCAACCTTGAGTTCAATTTCACTAGGAGCACATTGACCCTGTCCAAGTTTTGGAAAAATTAGAATAGTTACTAATAAAAGAAGGGATGAACGCATCATAAAATTATTATTGATTACCCTTAAAATAAGAAGGCATATATTCACAACCAAAAAAATAAGGATTCTCTAGATTTCAACTACTAAATCCATGTTATTTATAAGAACAGAGAAGAAACTTATACGCGTCCTCAGGGACCCATTTCACCATAAATAACGAAAAGTTGACTGGCTACTTGATCAATGGTTTCATAGCCCATAAATTCTGTAATATTTAAAGGTTCATCTTGGATAATTTGTCCCCACTTAACAATCAATGTAGCTTGAGTAGATTGATTATTGCTACAAAGTTCTGCAACATTTGAATCCCCACTGATAGACTCCGCTGATATGTCTAAGAAATCAGCCGCTACACCTATGACAAGATCGGTCATTTTTTCAATAGTCATAGTATCGCTCAAGTGATAATGGGTTGGACTAATTGAAGCGTGTAAACTAGCTGATATTGAACAGCCTAATACAAGCATTAGAATTAATTTTTTCATCATTATCAACTTTATAAGTTACCTAAGAATTTTTTCTATTTTACGACCCTTGGCCAATTCATCCACTAACTTATCCATATATCGTGCTTCACGAGTCAAAGGAGTTTGAATCTCCTGAATTTTGTAGCCACAAATGGATCCTGTAATCAAGTGTGCATTAGGATGTAAATTGGCCTGTGCGAAGAACGTTTCAAACGTAGCTTTTGAGCTAATTAACTCCTGCAACTTCTCCTCGTCAAAACCTGTCAACCATTCAATGACTTGATGCAATTCAGCAACGGACCTTCCCTTCTTTTCTACCTTGGTTACATAATGTGGGTATACAGAGGCAAAAGTCATGTTTGCTATTCTGGCATCGTGCTCTGGTGTTGTGCTCATAGCATGATTATTTCTATAGTATTAGATGCTTATAATTATC
>CAXQNQ010000228.1:0-11341 GCA_964225135.1 Mesoflavibacter profundi | reverse complement strand
TTTCTTCTAGGATATCCTCTAAGGTGATAATTCCGGCTGTTCCTCCAAATTCGTCCACTACACAGGCAATGGATATATTATTCTTGATGAATTGATTCATCAATTGTCTAACGTGCATGGATTCTGGCACATAGGGTAGCTTGTTACAAACTTTCCTAACGGTTTTGGGGCCAGTCATCATTTGTTGGTGATGGGTGTACCCTAAAATATTATCAATGTCGTCTTCATAAATCAGTACCCTAGAGTGTTTAGAGCTTTTGAATGCTTCAATGAGTTCAGTAATACTAGAGGTAATATCTAGTCCCACTATTTCATTTCTTGGTACCATACATTCTCGGACTCTGACTTCCCTTAGATGTAGTGCTTTTTCAAATAATTCAGTGTCGATTTCCTCTTCTGCTTTCGTATTAGAGGATTTTATGAAGTTTTCAAGATCTAATCGAGTAAATACTTCTTGATCATTCTCTAGTTCTGCTCCAAAGATTCGAGTTAGAATAATATTGGAGAAGCTGGTAATAATCCTAGCTGGAAGTACTAGAATGAATTCAATGAATTTCAGTGGAAAGGCTAGGGCTAATAGGATTTTATCTGAGTATAATCTGAAAATACTCTTGGGTAAAAACTCCCCAAATATGAGTACGACTATAGTAATTACTAGGGTTGAACTTAGTAATAGACCAAGATTGGAAAATGGTATAAATTGTTGAAAGATGGGTTCTAATTTTTCAGAAAGTAATTCGGAAAAAATAACTAAGGCTATATTGTTTCCAACTAACAAGATTCCTAAAAACTGAGAGGGCTTAGAGAAAAAGCCATATACAATTCTTCCTTGGCGTGTACCGTTATTGCCAAGCAATTCCACCCTTAGTTTGTTCGCAGATAAAAATGCAATTTCTGAGCCAGAAAAAAGTCCAGATAGAAGTAAGAAAATGGCTATGACTACGTAATCCATATCAAGTTATTGGGTTCTGCGTTTATCAGAAGATTCATCTTCCATTTTAATGAAAGCTTCTGGTGCATTTACCTTTAAATATGTGAAATTTTGATCAGATTCAAAACCATGGGCATAGATAGTTTCATTCGCCCGGGTAATTGTTACAAATCTATTGGTATATAACTTTTCTGAGCTTTCATCCCAAGTGAGTTCTTCGGTTTCGAATTGTTCTCTGTTCATGATGTTCCAAACCACCGAATCACTTACTATTACTTTTTTCTCTTTATCGTTTCTAATAGCGTATTTTGATGTTAGTACACCAGTTATGTTTTGGTTTTGATCAAAAAACTCCACGTATATTCCTTCTGGGAAAATTTGATCACTACTATTATTCGCACTCTCTTTTCTCCACATGACTGGGCCAGAGAATCTTACCTTCACTACAGCCGAATCACTATAAATGGTCGTAAAAGATTCAACCACCTCCATCTGAGCTTCTTCTTCAGAGAGGTATTCTTCTACTTCTTGGTTGGAGCAAGAATAGGTGAAAATTACTAGTATAACTATGTAAAGAAAGCTAAGCTGCTTCAAATTGTTTAGTTTTTTTACGTGTCAAAAATACACCGAAAAGTATTAAAGTCATACCCGCTGCGTGGATTAGAGATATTTTTTCACCATCTAGAAAGCCCCACATTAAGGCTACAATTGGAATTAAGTAACTGACCATTGATGCAAAAACAGCATCTCTAATTTGCACTAGATGAAAGAATAAAACGGATGCAGCTACCGTACCTCCAAGAGATAAAATGCCAACATAAGCTAAGCCTTCAAGTCCATTACTTTGCTTTAACGGAATCCATACTTGTTCATTGCATAGAATAGCAATTCCTAATGGCAATAAAAAAGTGAATGCGGATGTACTGATGTCAAAACTAGATTTATTGGGCAGTTTACTGCCAACAGTGTTGGAGCTTAAAGCATAAAATAAACAGGCTAATACAACCAAAGCAGTAAAGCCGAGTGTTTGTAAATCAAATTGAGCTTGTTCATTTCCTAAAGCCATCAATAATAATGCTCCGGATAAACCAACAATGACGCCGATTACTTGATTTCTATTAATGGATTTACTAAAGAAAAGGATACCAGTAATAAGCGTAAATAATGGGGTTAAAGAACTTAGTATGCCAGTTAAAGAGCTATTGAGTTTGGTTTGTGCAAAAGCAAAAAGAAGTGCTGGAAATCCTGAACCAAGTAGACCTACTATCAAATAGTATTTCCAGTTTTGCCAAACAATTTTCTTGAAATTCTTAATAAAGAAGGGTAAAAAGAATAAGCTGGAGATCAAAATTCTTAAGCCTGCAAGTTCCATGGGTTCAAACACTACAAGCGCCTTTTTCATTAAGATATAAGAGCTTCCCCACACCAAGGCTAACACTATTAATATTGACCAACTTTTCATCTACGCTAATTTGGCTACAAATATAGCTTCTTGTTTGGAGAATAGCTGATGCTAAAGAACTTAGCATAAATATTTATTTTTGGGTTATGGATAGAAGTTTGTTAAAGGAAAAGGCGAAACAGTCAAAAAAGTCCAATAAGAAATTGATTCAACGCATGTCTAAAATGAATGGCAGGATGGTGGATCAGGAGGTGCATGTACTCCATGAAGAAGTATTTGAGGAATTGGATTGCTTGACTTGTGCCAATTGTTGTAAAACTACTTCCCCTTTGTTTCGTACAAAAGATATCGAAAGATTATCATCTCATTTGAACATGAAGCCAGGAGATTTTGTACAGCAATACCTCAAACTGGATGAGGAAGAAGATTATGTATTTCAATCCGCTCCCTGTCCTTTTTTAGGAACGGATAATTATTGTTCAGTGTATGAGGCAAGGCCTAGAGCATGCAGAGAATACCCACACACTGACCGCAAACAATTTCAATCAATTCTGAATCTAAGTCTCTCAAATACTGCGATCTGTCCTGCGGTATTTGAAATCTTTGAGCGACTCAAAGAAAAGATTTAATTTTTGTGACCAAAACGATATTATTTCACTAATTGCAATTCATTATTATTAACTTTGTTAGCATTCATCACTAAAAATCTGTTATCGTGTTGCCACTACTTAAAGAAGTCAAGTTGTTCTCGGGAACTTCATCCAAGTATCTATCTGAAAAAATTGCTGATTTTTATGGTGCCCCTTTGGGTAATTTAGAGATCAAGCGATTCAGTGACGGTGAAATGCAGCCGGTTATTCAAGAGTCTGTTCGAGGCGCATATGTCTTTTTTATTCAGTCTACTATACCGCCTTCTGAAAATATAATGGAGCTACTTTTGTCTATCGATGCAGCCAAGCGTGCTTCTGCAGGTCATATCACAGCTGTTATACCTTACTTCGGTTATGCTAGACAGGATAGAAAGGATAAGCCTAGAGTTCCTATTTCTGCTAAATTATTAGCCAATGTTATTCAGGCTTCTGGTGCTAATCGTATTATGACCATGGATTTGCATGCTGATCAAATTCAAGGATTCTTTGATATGCCAGTTGATCACTTGAAAAGTGAAGCCATTTATATTCCTTTCTTAGAAGGAAAAGATTTGAGTAATGTGACTTTTGCTTCTCCAGATGTAGGTGGTGTGAAGCGTGCTAGAACCTACAGTAAACATTTTGATCGCCCATTAGTAATCTGTGATAAATACAGGGAGAAAGCAAATGAGGTAGCAGGTATGACGGTAATCGGTGATGTGGAAGGTGCCCATGTAATATTAGTAGATGATATGGTTGACACCGCAGGGACTTTATGTAGAGCTGCCAAAGCACTTATTGATGCAGGCGCAGAAAAGGTTAGTGCTATGTGTACTCATCCAGTACTTTCTGGAAAGGCATATGATAATATCAATGAATCTGTGCTAGAAGAGTTGGTTGTTTGTGATACTATTCCTCTAAAACAAGAGTCTGATAAGATAAAGGTGCTTTCTACTGCAAAACTATTCGCAAGAGCTATTCGAAATATGCATGAACATCGATCTATTTCTGCCCTTTTCGTTGAAGGTTGATAAATAAATATATAGCAAAATGATTTTTTTGCGCAGTGGTGTTTTTTTTATTGAAAAATAATTATCTTTGCGTGCCTAATTAAGGAAAGAATAGAATAAAAAGTATAAATCATGAATACGGTAGCTATATCAGGAGAATTAAGATCTGAGTTAGGAAAGAAGCACTCAAAAGCTGCAAGAAATGAGGGAAAAATCCCTTGTGTGATGTATGGTGGTGAACAAAATATCCATTTCACGGTAACACCAAACGATATTAAAAGTATGGTATATACTGCTGATTTTAAATTAGCAGATGTTACAGTTGGTGGTAATACTTACAAAGCTATCTTGAAGTCATATTCAATGCACCCTGTTACAGATGAATTAACGCATATTGATTTCCTTCAGTTGGTTGATGGACAGCCAGTTAAGGTTGATATTCCTGTGCGTTTTAAAGGATCATCTCCAGGGGTAAAACTAGGTGGTAAGTTGATGCAATCTCTTAGAAGAGTTACTGTTAAAACACTACCTGAGCACCTAGTAGACGAGTTATTCCTTGATATTTCAGAATTGGAATTGGGAAATGCAGTACGTGTTAGAGAAATCGAATCACCTGACACCATTCAAATTATGAATGATGGAGCTATTCCTGTTGCGATTGTGGAAGTACCACGTTCTCTTCGTTCTGCTGCTGCAGCAGCTGCGAAAGCGGAAGAATAAATTACTTTTACGTAACTTGTCAACAAGGCATAGGGTTCGCCCTATGCCTTGTTTTGTTTTAAGCCATTACCATTTATGAAAATTGCATTATTACAAATTCCTCTAGTTTGGGAATCTCCAATAGAAAACCGTCAGGTTATTGAGCAATACTTGGATGATCATGATTTAACTCAAGTTGATTTAGTATTACTTCCCGAAACATTCACAACAGGATTTTCTATGTTGGCTACGCATTTGGCTGAGGCCACGGATGGAGAAACAGTTGCCTGGATGAAAAGACAAGCTCAGAAACATCAAATCCTTTTAGGAGGCAGTATAATGGTCCGGGAAAAAGGACAGACTTATAATAGATTTATAGTATCCGATGCGGAACGACTTGTATGCACTTACGATAAACGTCATTTATTTGGTTTGGGGGCGGAACAAGAATTAATTACAGCGGGAGTAGAAAGGAAAAGTTTCACTTATAAAGATTGGACGATTAATCTTCAAATTTGCTATGACTTACGTTTTCCTGTGTGGATGCGAAACACCAATGGTACGGACTTGATTTTATTGGTTGCAAATTGGCCTGCTCCACGTATTCAAGCCTGGAGATCCTTGTTAGTTGCAAGAGCAATAGAAAATCAATGCTATGTTGTTGGCTTGAATCGAACTGGGGAAGATGGAAATAAGCTTCAATATACCGGAGATTCTTTAGTAGTTGATCCTGCTGGAAATATGCTTATGGATGCTGGTCAATCCGAAGGACTATTTGAAGTGGAACTTGACTTAGAATTTTTGAAAGCATTTCGAAATAAATTCCCTTTTTTGAATGATAGAGATACTTTCAAAATAGAATAAAAAAAGAGGCGGCCAAAGTAGCCTCCCCTTTAATCCTTTAACTAATCTAAATCAATTACGATATATTAAGTCAAAAAGTTGCCTTCGGGTTTTACATTTTAAAACAAATGACATTTTTCTTAACTTTTGTCAAATAGCTTTCAATGTTAATACGTTTGAATGATTAATATATGAAAAACCATTAACCAAAGTTATGCGAAACCACTTATCTATAGCCATCCTTTCTTGTTTATTATGCTCTTCATGTATATTATTCAAGCCAGCATCAAGCGTCACGAATACTGAAACTCGTAGTTCTAAATCCAATTCCAATGCTTCAAGTAGTTATAGCGAAGTGCTGCAGCTAGCAGAAAGTTTAAAAGGGGTTCCTTATAAATATGGTGGAACTACCAAGCGTGGATTTGATTGTTCAGGATTCACCTCCTATGTTTACGAGCGTAATGCTGTTGAAATACCTCGAACAAGTCGTGCCCAAGAGGATTTTATGGATAGAGTTTCCATTAAGCAACTTCAACCGGGTGACTTTGTTTTTTTTAGGCCTAATAAAGTTGGAAATGTGTTTCACGTGGCTTTAGTAGTGAATAATGATAGATCAGGATTAACCGTCATTCATGCTACTTCTTCTAGGGGTGTGGTAAAAGAAAATATTAGCCAATCTTCTTATTGGACCAAAAAATACTGGACAGGTGGCCGTCTTCCTAGGGGTGTATTTTAAGAATTGCTAGACAGATAATTTTTATAGAAGCTTGATTTATGTATTTTTGTTGTCCTAAATCAGCGCATACATATGATCAATTTAATTTTATTTGGCCCTCCAGGATCAGGGAAAGGTACTCAAGCTAAGAAACTTGTAGATAAGTATAATTTATTACACATCTCAACAGGTGATCTTTTCCGTTATGAGATGGGGAACGATACTCCTCTAGGTAAAGAGGCAAAAAGCTATATTGAAAAAGGGGCTTTAGTACCAGATTCAGTTACGGTAGGTATGCTAAAAAATAAAGTTGATGCCAATCCAGACGTTGCAGGATATATCTTTGATGGTTTTCCGAGAACTATTGCACAAGCGGAAGCACTGAATGCACTATTGGAGGAAAAAGGACTGTCCATCAGTCGTCTGTTAGCGCTGAAAGTAGAGGATGAAGAAATCATCAAACGTATTTTAGAGCGCGGTAAAACTTCTGGGCGATCAGACGATAATGATCGTTCTATTATCCAAAATCGTATTGACATATATAATCAAGAGACTAGTCCAGTTTTTGACTTCTATGCGCAGTTCAATAAGTCTATTTCTATTGAGGGCATGGGCGATATCGAAACCATCTTTGATAGATTAGATCGAGAAGTGTCTTCTATATAGGACAGCAATCAAGTAATTAGAGCGGAAGATATGGCGGAGCAGAATTTTATAGATTACGTAAAAATCCATTGTAAGTCTGGTGCGGGTGGTGCAGGCTCCATGCATTTCCATAGGGAGAAGTATATTGCAAGAGGTGGACCTGATGGAGGTAATGGAGGAGATGGAGGTCATGTCATTTTAAGGGGAAATAGAAATGTTTGGACCTTACTTGCATTAAAGTACCGTAAACATATTGTTGCTGGCAGTGGGGCTAATGGTGCAGGAGCACTGAAGACTGGGAAGAAAGGAGAGTCCATTATTCTAGAAGTTCCCCTAGGAACCATTGCAAAAGATTTTGAGACTGGTCAAGTGGAGTTTGAAATTACAGAGGATGGAGAAGAAAAAATCTTACTTCCTGGAGGTCGTGGAGGTCTCGGTAATGCGCACTTTAAAACGGCTACAAATCAAACGCCTAGATACGCACAGCCTGGAGAAGATGGTGAAGAGTCTTGGAAGGTTTTAGAACTCAAGATGTTGGCCGATGTAGGGCTAGTAGGTTTTCCGAATGCTGGTAAATCAACTCTATTGGCAGCGATGACCGCTGCAAAACCCAAAATTGCGAATTATGCCTTTACTACCCTAGTACCAAATCTAGGGATGGTGAAGTATAGGGATGCTCGTTCATTTGTAATGGCAGACATACCGGGGATTATTGAAGATGCCCATAAAGGTAAAGGTCTGGGGCATAGATTTCTGAGACATATTGAACGCAATGCTACCCTTTTGTTTATGATCTCTTGTGAATCAGAAAACATAAAAGCAGAATATGAAATTCTCTTAAAAGAGTTGGCTCAGTTCAACGAAGAACTCTTACATAAGCCTAGGGTGCTAGCTATTACCAAGGCTGACCTTATTGACGAGGAACTCAAAACTTGGATTTCGGCAGAATTACCTGAGGATCTCCCACATATTTTTATTTCGGCTGTTACAAACTACAATGTCCAAGAGTTGAAGGATATGCTTTGGAATGTAATGTCAAAAAATAGATAATCATGGATTTAGCCATCATCAAGTTCGCAGAAATACTCGCAACTTTTTGTGATGAGTCCATTGATTCGATTACACCTCTTGAGCAATCCGGTTCTAGTAGAACTTATTTTAGAATTCAAACCCCTTCGACTTCATATATTGGTACCCAGGGTCAGGATATTTCCGAGAATTTAGCTTTTATTTATTTTTCTAAGCACTTTTTATCTTCGGGTATTCGCGTACCTGCAGTTTTAGGTCAAAGTTCCGATAACCAATTTTATATACAAGAAGACCTAGGCGATCAATCCCTTTATCAATTATTACTCTCAGCGACTTCCGATCATTCCAATCAACTTTATCAATACTATCAGGAAGCTATCGATCTATTGGTTGAGGTTCATACTAAAGGAAGTCAGCACATCAATTTCAGTCAATGTTATCCTACTGCTGAATTTGATCAGCGCGCTATTGCTTGGGATTTGGATTATTTTAAGTATTATTTTTTGAAACTAAACGATATTGTTTTTGATGAGTATGAGCTATATGGTGAGTTTGATATTTTAGCTCAAGCTGCTGCTTCTATTGAACGACCGGGCTTTATGGTTAGAGATTTTCAATCTAGGAATATCATGTTGGCAGGAGATAAGCTTGCATTAATTGACTTCCAGGGTGGACGAAAGGGACCATTGCAGTACGATTTGGTTTCCTTGTTGTGGCAGGCAAAAGCTAATTTACCTATGGAATGGAAGGAATCCTTAAAAGATTATTATTTCAATCAAATAAGATTGTTTTACCACCAAAATAAAGCTGATTTTGAAAAAGGCTATTGGTTGTTTATTTTGATTAGAACGATGCAGGTTTTGGGGGCTTATGGATTGAGAGGGATTGTACAGGGAAAGGAACATTTTTTACAAAGTATCCCTTTTGCTTTAGAGAATCTAAGGTATCTATTAGAAGAGCAATATGATCAGTTACCGGATATTCCTAGTATTCGTCAGGTATTTTTGAATTATTACAAACAATATCAACATGTCTAAACTGCATATTTACATCTATTCTTTTTCGTATCGCAATGGATTTCCTGTAGATGATCACGGACATGGTGGTGGTTTTGTATTTGATTGCAGAGGAATTCATAATCCTGGTCGTTTTGAATCATACAAGAAATTGACAGGAAGAGATCAGGCAGTGAAAGATTTTCTGATAGAAGAGTCCAAGATTGTGGAATTCTTAGATGAGGTGTTTCCAGTTGTGGAGCGATCTGTAAAAAAATATATAGATCGTGGATTTGATGCGCTTTCTGTTTATTTTGGATGTACTGGTGGACAACATCGTTCGGTATATTCCGCAGATGCATTAGCGAGTTATCTTAGTGAGAACTATGATGTTAAAGTAGAAGTGATTCATATAGAGCAGGAAAAAAAGAACTGGATAAACTAAGTTGAGATGCGTTTTCACATTTGTACATTTCAAGAACTTCAATTGGAAGAATTATATGCTTTCATGGCCTTACGGCAGGAAGTGTTTGTAGTTGAACAAGACTGTCCTTATTTAGATGCAGATGGTAAAGACCAACTGGGTTGGCATGTCATGTTGTTTGATGAAAAAGGTCAACTAGGCGCATACACCAGACTTTTACCTCCAGGGGTATCTTATGAAAAGTATAGTTCTATAGGCAGAGTGGTAAGTAGTGAACATGTAAGAGGCAAGGGGTATGGAAAAGCCGTGATGGAGCGCAGTATCCAAGCTATCAAAGCATTGTTTCCTAATGCTTCAATAAAGATTTCGGCGCAAACCTATCTACTGAAATTTTATAATGACTTGGGCTTCCAAGAGGTAGGAGAGGAGTATTTAGAAGATGATATTCCGCATATAGGAATGATCAGGGAATAAGCCTATCCCCTGATCTATTTATCTATTAGTTCAACAGACTTTTGTGTGTAGCATCAAGAATACTTCTAACTTCTTCATGTGTTGATCCTTGAGCATATACTCTAAGTACAGGTTCTGTTCCTGATGGTCTGATCATAACCCATTTTCCTTCATCTAGGATAAACCGGTAACCGTCAATATCTTGCGTTCCAATAATAGGATATGAGCCAATGGAGGTGATGGAGCCTGCCTTACATTTTTCAATGATTTCTTGCTTTTTACTTTCTGCTAAGTGCAGATCATCTCTGTCGTATTCAAATGGGCCAACTATGTCATATATTTCTTCTAATAATTCGGTTAAAGACTTACCTGTTTTGGCCATGAACTCTAGTACAAGTAAACCCATCCATATACCATCTCTTTCAGGTATATGACCTTTTACAGCTAGTCCACCTGATTCTTCTCCACCAACTAACAAATCTGTATGGGTCATGATCTCTGCTATATATTTGAAGCCAATCTTGGTAACTTCAAAATCTAAACCATAGTGTTCTGCTAGCGTTTTCATTTTATCCGTAACCGAGAAGGTTACTACCACCTTGCCATCTTCTTTTTTGTATTCTTTCATATACTTGAGCAGCAGCAAAAGAAGTCTATGGCTATCTACAAAATTTCCATTTTCATCATACATGCCTATACGATCGGCATCACCGTCATTAGCTAGTCCTGCCTGTATAGATGGATCGTTTTTAATGATATTGGATAGCTCTGTTAAGTTTCTATGGATAGGTTCAGGTGCCTGTCCATTGAAAGAAGGATTAACTTCACAGTTTAAGAACACTGCATCAGGCAGTAATCTTTTTACAGCGGCTTGTCCTGCTCCATACATCGCATCATAGGCTAATTTGATTCCAGAGTTTCTTATCAAATCCATGTCAAAGTTTGCCTCTACATGGTCAATGTACATTTGCTCTAGATCCAAATACTCCAGTAGACCTTCGGCTTGTGCCTGATCAATTGACATCACTGGCGTAGTAGCTGTATTCGGGATCAATGCTTCTACTTCTGCAATTTGTGCAGGAATCATGGGACCACCTAAGCTGGATTTCAACTTATATCCATTGTAATCTGGTGGATTATGACTTGCTGTGATAACTACACCAAGTGTAGAGTTTGTTTTTAGGGTTGCCAATGAAACCATAGGAGTAGAGGCAAAGCGATCGGAAAGGATAGATTTGATACCTTTTGATGCTAATACACCAGCAGTTGTTTCTGCAAACATTTTACCTGCAAATCTACAATCATAACCTATCACGGCAGAGTTGCCACCATTTCTAAGGATCCAATCTGCTGTAGCTTCTGAAACTCTTCTTACATTTTCTACGGTGTAATCTTTTGCTATAATGGCTCTCCAGCCATCTGTACCAAATTTGATTTTATTCATAAACATAATTTTGCTTGCGATTGTGGGTTATCCTCGCGTGCTTTTGTATTTTGCTTTCAAGTTTGCAAAGCAAAAATATAAATACTTTGGTCAAAGTCTTAGGAAATTGAGTATAGTTCCTT
>CAXQNQ010000227.1:0-16725 GCA_964225135.1 Mesoflavibacter profundi | reverse complement strand
CTACAATACGTTGGTACTTATCTTGTACTTGTTCATGTTGCAGCATCTCTTCCATAGAAGTCCAGGTTAAATCTTTGTGTTCACACCAATCTCTAAGAGCTTCTTCAGCAGGAAGAATGATAGCTGACACGAATTTTTTACTTTCACCAACTACCATAATTTGCTCTACTAAGAAATCTTCTTTTAATTTACTTTCAATAGGTGCAGGGGCTACATACTTACCTCCAGATGTTTTTAGAAGTTCCTTCTTACGGTCGGTAATTTTAAGGTATTTATGTCCACTTGGACCATCTAATAGTTTACCAATATCACCTGTTTTAAGCCAGCGTTTACCGTCCTCTTCTAGGATGACTTCAGCTGTTTTCTCTGGTTGTTTATAATAGCCCATCATGATATTTTTACCTGCGGCTAATATTTCACCTTCGCCTGGTCCATAAGCATCTTCTTCTGTAATTCTGACTTCGACACTTGCGAGAGGTATACCTACTGACCCTAAGAGTGCCTTGTCATTGGTAAAATAATTTACGGAGATACCTGGAGCAGATTCCGTAAGACCATAGGCTTCACGGATAGGTATGCCTGCTGCTGAGAATATTCTAGCCATTTTAACAGGACATGGTGCTGCACCCGTTACTATCCCTTTTACTTCGCCGCCTAGTGCTTCACGCCATTTACTATAAATGAGCTTATCTGCTATCTTAAACTTAAGCCCATTCAAGCCTGTAGGTTTATACTGATAATCATAATTATCAGCTTGCTTCAAGGCCCAGAAGAATAGATTCTTTTTGACTCCTGTAAGTTCAAGGCCTTTGTTGTATATTTTCTCGTATACTTTCTCTAGTAATCTTGGTACTGAGGTAAAGAAATGGGGTTTAACATCTTTAATTGCACCTTCATCTCCTCCCAGATTATCTACTGAGGTAAAATAGACCTTAAAGCAATTATCTATGTAGGTATAAATGGCTGTACGCTCAAAAATGTGACACACTGGAAGAAAAGACAGTACTCTGGATTCCTTTCCAATTGGCCATAGTGGTTTAAGGTCAGTAACATTTGAAATAATGTTTTTATGCGATAGCATCACCCCTTTAGGATTTCCAGTGGTACCTGAGGTATAAATGATGGTTGCTAGATCATCTTCTTTAACGGCATCTTTACGTTTATTGACTTCTTCTTGGCCCTCATCAGAGAATATACTCTCCCAGAAGGGGGCTTGATCGTTTTGGTCAAAAGCATAGATGTTTTTGAGGCTGCTTACTTTGGATTGAGCGCCTTTTACTTTCTCAACCAGGTCATCTTTCCCGCAAAAGCAAACTTTTACTTCAGCTTCATTAAAGATATACTCATATTCACCTATACTGATGGTAGGATAGACGGGAACGTTAATTGCCCCAATTTGTTGGATGGCAATATCTAAGATCACCCATTCTGGTCTATTGACATAAGTGACCATAGCAATTTTATCTCCAGGTTCTACTCCTAAACCTATTAATCCTCGACTGACTTTATTGGCTGTGTCAATGATTTGTTCTGTACTGTAGGGAATCCACTTCTCTCCTACTTTGGTGTTTAATGTATTTTGAAGTGGATGTTTTGCTTGTTGCAAATAGATGAAGTCAAATAATCTGGTTGCTGTATTCATAATAATGGATGTGTTTCAAAATCTGTTCTACAATATAATAGAAAATTAAAAAGAATTTTATGCTTGTACCTCACTTCGGTCAATGATGGAAAGAAATCCATCTTTACTGAGATAACCTAGGTCACCTGTTGACAACCAGTCTTCCTTCATAGTAAAGCTGGGTTGTTCGTCTATTCCAGCAAAATAGGCGCGCATTACTGATGGGCCTTTGATGAAAATTTCACCAATTCCTTTGATATTAGGTTCTTCAATTTTGATCTTTAAGTTTGGGATGATTTTTCCACTCGTTTTTGCTCTGTAAGTATCCTGAGTATGTCCATTGAGGCTAACCAATGCTGTTGCCTCCGTCAATCCATATCCTTCTTTAATCTCAATCCCAGCTAGGTAGAAAAACTTAGCTGCAAGGGAGTTTAGTGGAGAGCCTATGACATAAATAGCCTTTATTTTATTCCCCAGTTTTTTTCTCCATTGTCGGAAAAGGAATAAGTTGATTATGCGGATTCGAAACCAATCTGAGAAACTTAGATTAAAATTATCTAGGTTTTTATTACAAATTTTCAATGCAGTGCGAATTTGATTTTTGGCTTGGCTTGATTGGGAATCATTGTCGGTAAGCTTTTTCATAAAGTTTAGACATTCCTCCGTAGACATGCTAAGGAAATGGGGTTTTATTCTTTTGGTAGCAAAATAGAAATTTTCTTCTCCACTTTGGAAAAAGGTACTTGCGCCACATAAAACTAGAGCTGTAATGACTACTCGTTCAAAGGAATGTGCAATGTGAGTAATGGACAAGTGTCGATGTTCTTCAGCGAGTGGGCTTAATTTCAAAAATGCTTTTGCATTCTCTAAGATGTTTTTGTGTGAGAGTAAAATGCCTTTTGGTTTGGAGGTAGTGCCACGGGTATACAGAAGAAAGGCTAAATCATCTTCATGAATAACTCCCTTGAGTGATTCTAGTGTGATAAGCGATTCTGGACTCGGATTATTAAAGAGGTAATGTTTCTCTGGGGAAACAAATTGTTTATCAAAATTGAATATGTACTTCAAGCTAGAAATTTGTTCCTGAAAACGTTCTACATATTTCAAGGTTTCCAGATGGAAAACAAAGCAGCATTTGGATTGTGTCGTTTTGAGTTGTTCAATGGTTTCATCTAAATGATCTGGATGGGTTTCTATGGGTACAATTATGCCCCCAGCTGATGAAATAGCTAATTCTACAATGATCCACCAACTATCGGTAGTCTGCCCAAATAGACAAACATAATCTCCTTTTTTTAGCCCATGATCGATTAGATTACACGCCATGTTATTGACCAAAGATTGGATGGTCTGGGCATGAAAGGTTATTTTTTTCCCTGCCTTGAGGTGTCCCAGTGCATGCTTATTTGGAAAAAAGTGTTGCTGAACATGGAAGATATCAAAGTACCTAAGGGCTTGCATGATTTCGCAGTTAGTATAGTCTTCTTAAAATACAATATTATTCTTTGATGGCATAGTCGAAAGAATGAATTAGAATGTCTTTATTTCTTACTTATGGCATAATATTGGACAAAGTGCATTGAATTGCAGTTGTATTTTGTGTTTTTATCAATAAAATAATAGATTGCTAGGGTTCGAAAAAACAAAAAAAAATAACGACATTGCTATAAATTTATTCTTACTGTTTTGGATATGTCGACATATCAGGTCAAACTTCATATTATGAACCAATTTTACCAAGAAAAAACTTTTATTAAGTACTTTTTGCTTTTGGGTTTTAGCTTCTTTTTTTCCTCTGCTGCTTTCGCATCAGTTGATGAAGATCTTATCCTTGCAGATTCATGTACATATACTATAAATCTTTACGATTCCTTTGGTGATGGATGGAATGGAAACTCTATGAGTGTAACAACAGGGAGTACAACAATTCCTTTAACCATAAATTCAGGAAGTTTTCTAACCTTTTCATTCACAGTAATACCAGGGGATGTAGTCATTCTGGAATATTTTCAAACGGGTTCATGGAATAATGAAGTTTCATTTGAGTTACTAGATTCAGAAGGTACACAAGTGTATTTTGGTGGACCAGGGCCATTTAATGGAATTCATTATGAAGGTGAAGCTGTTTGTCCGGATTGTCCAGTAATTAGTTTTAGTTCAATTACTACAGAAGCATTAATTGATAGTGTTTTTATTAGTTGGGATCCTAGTGGCGCAGCATCTTATGTAATAGAATATGGCCCAGCTGGGTTTACTTTAGGTGAAGGAGATTTAGCTGCTACTTTAGATAATTTTATTGGTATCTCTCCTTTATTGGACGATACTGCATATGAATACTACATTTATGGAGATTGTTTAGATGATGGATTTTCCAATATAGTAGGCCCTATTGGATTCATAACATTACCAGCATGTCCAGAAGTAGATATTAATTCAATCTCAACAGAAGCATTTGTAGATAGTGTCTTCATTAATTGGAATCCTACATTAGCTGCAAGTTCTTATGTTATTGAGTATGGTCCAGCAGGCTTTCCATTAGGTTATGGAGCAACAGTAAGTACAGCAAATTCTGAAATAGGTATTTCGCCGCTTAATTCTGGCCTTGCATACGAGTATTACCTATATGTAGATTGTGATGCAGATGGGTATTCAGATACTCTTGGTCCAATTGATTTTGTGACGGATTATGATTTGTCTGGAGGCGGCGGAACATGTGAATATACCTTGTATTTATATGATTCTTTTGGTGATGGTTGGAATGGTGCTTCTATCACATTGGAGTCGGGAGGAGTAACTAATACTTACACGATTTCTTCAGGCTCAAGTGCAACATATACGTATACAGCTAATAGTAATAGTGTAGTCAATATTTCTTATACCTCAGGATCTTGGGAAAGTGAAGTCACTTATGTTATAGAGGATGAATTTGGTAATGTTATTCTAGAAAATGGACCTTACCCTCCGGTAGGGCAGAATATATTTACTTTTGTCGCTTGTCCAAGCTGTATAGGTCCAAGTATTTTTGAACTAGATTATACGCTCGCTACCAATGCTGCCTTTACATGGGATGCAGCTATTGATCCAGGTTATTATGAATTAGAAGTTGGTCCAATTGCTTTTGTGAGAGGGACAGGTTCTACATTTGCATATACTGATGTAACTACAGGTGAAGTGGATGGACTAGAAGAGAATACATATTATTCTGCATATCTAACATATTTCTGTGATGACGGAGAGGTGGGTGCAACTTTAGGGCCAATCATGTTCCAAACAGGCTGGTTAGTTGATGTAGGTGTATCAGGTTTTTATACTCCATACGTAGATACTTGTGATATTGAAGGTGATTTAGTCAAGGTGGAATTGGAAAACTATGGTCAGTTGCCACAAACACTGATTCCAGTGAAGTACTCAGTTAATGGTTCTGATCCAGGGATTAATTTCCCATTCGATGGATATTATACGGGTGTTATTGGCTATAACTCTAATGATGGATTTAGCTTTAATACAGTATTTGATTTCTCTGAGCCTGGGACATATATCATAAACGGTTGGACAGAGTTAGAAACGGATTCAAATCCTACGAATGATACTTTTGAATTGGTGCTTTCTACGGCTAAAATCATGCCATTAGTAGAAGATTTTGAAGATGTTGCTCTTCCAGATGGTTGGTCAACAAGTACTTGGTTTGGATTCTATAATCAAGGAGCGCATAATAATTCTTCGGCTTGTTGGGGTGTAAACTTGTATAGCCAATTTAATCCAACTGCAAACCTTACAACAGATAGATATTATCCTGTGGGCGCTAATGATACCCTTACATTTGAATATAGATATACCGAATGGTTTTCTGGAACGAATGCATTTGACATTGGTGACAACCAATTAAATGTCCAGATCTCAACAGATTGTGGAAATACATTTGAAACCGTATACGTAATTAATGGTGATAATCATACACCAAACGTAGATTTCACACTAGCCTCTGTGCCATTAGCTGATTTCGAAGGTGAAGCTATTAATGTTCGATTCTTCGCAGAATGGAGTTTTGAAGATTATTGGTTGGACATCGATAATGTCAATATTCTGGGTTGTGCGCCAACATTTGCAATGAGTCCAAGTGTAACGGGTCAGTCTGCTCATATGGCTGAAGATGCGTCTATTACGTTCTCAGAGCCACTATTTGGCTCGGCACCTTACACCTATGTTTGGGATGTAGATCCATTTAATAATACCCCTTCAATTGAAGGACTTGGTGCAGGTTTCTACTCGTTAACCGTACAAGATGCTTATGGTTGTCAAGAAGTTTATCAAGTTGAAATAGACGAAATTCCTGTAAATACTACAGAAATCATCTCGTTTAATAAGTTTGAAATAATGCCAAATCCAACTACTGGTGCATTATTTGTTGATATTGAGATGGCTGAAGAATCAGATCTTTATATAGAATTGATTGATCAAATGGGAAGAGTACTGTTCAACCAGACCATTGAACAAGTATCATCATACAATGAGACATTAGATTTAGAAGGTTTTGCTTCAGGCATGTACTTCCTTAGGGCTTATTCAGAAAATTCTGCATCAGCTAAGCGAGTGATCCTTAGTAAATAACCTTAACAATGTCAAAAAAGCCACAACATTGTTGTGGCTTTTTTTGTATCTACTATTGTCTTAAATTTGCGGTCAGCTTTTTGTTGATTGGTCAAAAAAAATGAATGCATGAAGATTGGAGTAGTTTGTTACCCTACATTTGGTGGTTCAGGAGTTTTAGCAACTGAATTGGGATTAGGTCTTGCGAAAAAGGGCCATCAAGTTCATTTTATTACCTATAGAACTCCCTTTAGACTAACTTCTTTTCAAGAGAATGTATATTATCACGAGGTCAATGATTTGAACTATCCATTATTTGAATATACACCCTATGAAACCACATTAGCCAGTAAAATGGTTGATGTAGTCTTACATGAGGGATTAGATATATTACATGTACATTATGCAGTTCCGCATGCTTCAGTTGCCTATATGGCTAAGAAAATTTTGTTGACAAAAGGCAAGTATATACCCATAGTTACTACTTTGCACGGAACAGATATTACACTTGTAGGGAAGGATCCAGCCATGGCACCGGTAGTGCAATTCTCCATCAATAAATCCGATGGCGTCACAGCTGTATCTCATGCCCTTAAGAAAGAAACCTTGGAGGCTTTTGATATCAAAAAGGATATTCAAGTTATTCATAATTTCATTGACCTAAATAGATTCAATCGTCAGAATAAGGATCATTTTAAGCAAGCTATTGCACCTAATGGAGAGCGTATTTTTATCCATGTTTCTAACTTCAGGAAGGTTAAGCGTATGGAAGATGTCATCCAGATGTTTAATATCGTCCAAGATCAGATACCTGCAACTTTACTCATGATTGGTGATGGCCCTGAGCGTTATAAAATGGAAGAACTTTGTAGAGAATTGCAGCTTTGCGATAAAATTCGATTCTTGGGTAAACAAGAAGCTGTAGAGGAGTTATTGGCCATTTCAGATATCTTTGTTATGCCTTCTGAAAATGAAAGTTTTGGTTTAGCAGCTTTAGAGGCCATGGCTTGCGAGGTGCCAGTTATTTCATCCAATGTTGGTGGTATTCCAGAAGTGAATATAGACGGAGAAACAGGATATATTTCTGATGTTGGAGCTGTAGAGGAGATGGCTAAGAATGCTTTGGATATTTTATCTTCTGAAAAGAAGCTGAATACTTTCAGGAAAGCCGCATTGGCCCAGGCACATCGCTTTTCGCTAGAGTCCATATTACCTAAGTATGAACAATTCTACACCGAGGTAATTGATAAAGTGGTATACAAAACCACTTAAGTTTATTTTATTAACATGAATTTTCCAGTGACCGTAGTTGGCTTGTTGAAGTTGGCATCTGAGGTTGCAAAGATGAGATAAACCCCTGTTTCTGGTCTATTGCCATTCAAATCTCTTCCGTCCCACACTGCTTGTCCACCCAAGGCATCCAGTTCGTAGACCAATTTGCCATCTATGGTAGTGATTTTTATTCTACTGTTTTCTGCTAAGCCTCTTATGGCGATAGGACCTTCATAATCAGGTCTTACAGGATTAGGGAAAACTTCTAATTGTTGGTGATAGACTTCTCCATCAATCGCTTCACCTCTATAAACTAAAATGCCTTTTGAAGTCCCAATATATGCTTCTCCTGTATTGGGGTCTAAGGATATGACTTTAATAGAGTTAGAAAATAAGGGACTATTATCGACATTCAATTTGAAGACTCCTTCTTCGCCTGATGGAGACTGAATAAATATTCCATTATCTGTTCCAAACCATTTTCTATTGGCACCGTCGATACCAATACAATTGATGTTCTCTGTTTCTAAAAGGTAAGCGCCTATATTGTCTGTTTCTCCTATTCTCAAGGACCCTTGACATCCTTGGTCTTCAAAGATTAAGCTGGCGCAATCAAAAACAATAGGTCCTTCTTGTGTTCCTACCCATACATCACCTTCTTTATCTACCACAACACAGTTCACATTATTAGTGGGTAAATTACTGTTATTACTAGTAAGCACTTTGATTCGATCATCTGTTGGATCTAATGGGAGTAATCCAGAGTCGTATACTATCACACCAGATTGGCCTCCAGCAACTACAAACCACTTGTAGCCATTTTCATCTATGGTAACCTTATTTATGTTGAGTGCTGGAGCGTTAAAGCTTGCCCATTGTCCATCATTGGTAAGTACTGAAATGGGTTGTTCTCCCCCAAAGTTTGCGATCCAAAGGTTCAAGCTATCGTCAAAAGCTATGTCAGCCACCCTCGTTCGAGTTGGATCACCTGCAATATTATTTAGACTGGAATTACTATCATCGTAATAAGACATCACATCTTGGGTTCTATCAAAATGCACTAGACCATCAAGGTAGGAGCCAAAGTAAACGTCCTTTGTTTCTGGATGGACTTCCACACAAGTGATGTCAAGCAAATCAGGGATATTGGGATAGTTGTTATTTGGATATTCAGCCCATGAATTTGCTGTATAACCCATTAAACCAATATTATTAAATAGATAGTCATAATTGACATCATAGCCCCCTGCTGCCACCCATAATTCATCCTCATTTAATTCGATATCAAATACGCCTGAACCCGGAATAGTGGAAGAGAATAGATTACTACAAGTATATGCGCCCTCTTCTAGTCTTAGATACCTAAAATTATCAAAGCCATCTCCAAGCCAAATCCTTCCACTTTGATCAGCAATTGCCGTATTGTGTTGCCCAAAGCAACTAGGAGCATCTTGGCTAATATCTTCAAATGCTTGACCAACTCCTTTAAGAAAAAGCGAACCATCGCAAAAATCTTCAGGGCACCCTAGGTGAGTAAGCAATTGGCCATAATCACTATTTAAATAAAGTGGAAAGTAAATTTCATCTGTGAGTTCAATGGTAAAACTAGATCCATCATACCTAAAAACATGATGATCTGCTCCAAAGTAGAGTTCATTATTAAACTCCACCACACAAAAACTCTCATATTCAGTTGGGATATCAGTATGCTCTAGGTAGGTCCAAGTAGTGAAATTATCTAGGTTGATATTGTCTATTTGAGTAAAAAAGATACCTTCAGATGTTGATGTGTAGTAGTGGTTATTCCAAACAGTGGCATCATACACCTCAAGATCTGTCTTTCTAGCATTGAAGGTGAATTCCTCATGGATAACATCAAATCTCGAAAGGCCGAAGTTACCTGATATAAGGACACCTCCATTATTGTCCGTGCTGACCGAGTTAACCACTTTTACACCTTGTGTGAAGTTGTAGTTTTTTAGGTCTAGGTTGGACCGAATGCCATTTGGACCAATAATATCTATGATAAAAGATTCATAGATCAAAACTAGAGATTCGGATACATCTTCATAAATACAGAATAAAATATCTGTATCACTTAGCCCATCCACTCTGCTTAGTCTGCGCCTGTCGAAGATGTTATCCTTGTCTATGATGATTAATCCAAGATTAGATGCGTAGTATATTTGATTATCGTCTTGGGTGACTTGATCTCCATAGTTATATGGGATAATAGCCTTCCATTCACCGATTCGCAGGTCGTTCCCTTGCCCTTGGACTGCCATTGACAATAAAACAAAAGAACAAGCTAACAGTAAGTGAATGGATGATTTCATCATTGTTTTATTATTTGGAAAGTATAATTTGAATAACTATTGTATGCTAATTGAAGTTTAAGCCTTATTTATAAATCGAATTATTTTCTAAATATTCGAAAACGGGTTCAGAAACTAAATAACGCACGGATCGGCCTTCCTTTATTTGACGGCGAATAAAAGATGCTGAAATGTCTAAAAGTGGCCCAGTGCTTATAGTTAGGTCGATTGAAGGAACATCTGGTTTTTTAATTTCTACTCCTGGTCGAGCATAGGCAATAATAGGATATTCTCGGCAAAGAAATTCAGCGTTCTTCCACTTGTGTAAGGTCTGAATATTATCTGAACCCATGATTAATTTAAACTGGTGCTGGGGATACTTTTCTCGTAAGAAAATTAATGTGTCAGAGGTATAAGAGGGTTTCGGAAGATTGAATTCAATAGTCGACGAGCGAAGTTTAGGATTGTCCTCTATAGCAATATTGACTAAATGTAAGCGATCATAGTCTGGGGCCAAAGTGTCTTTCTTTTTGAATGGGCTATGTGGGCTGATGACGAACCATACTTCATCCAGTGCCTGATTTTCTAAGATGTGATTGGCTATTATTAGATGACCAACATGTATTGGATTGAAAGAGCCAAAGAATAAACCTACTTGCATGGTAAATAATTTGAACACAAGTTAAGTATTTCTTTATTCCTGTCTGATGGTAATTAGCCAATTATTGCCTTCAAGTATGAGGTCAATGGTATTTAATAGATTTGAATGTTGCTCTTCAGCAGGGTTGCAGGAGCATAACAAGATTATACAAAATGGCAAAAAGAAATTTTGAACATTCAAAAAATACTCCAATTAATATAATACTATTGATGTATCCCTTCTAAAAATTAGTTGTCTTCTTCCAAAATAGTATACACAGCAGGATTGGCTGATACAAAAGAATAGTACAAAGAGTCTTGTGGACTATTATCTGCTTTTTGAGCATATAATCTTACATGATCATTCCAGGATAATTGCATTTGACTCAATTGATAATTCGCATCACATTCTGACATGATTTCGGTATAACTAGTATCCCAAGATACAGATAGGCTCAAATGACCTGGAGGAATGCTACAAATAATGGCAGATGGTCTGATTGTTTGAATGAATACTTCTTTGTTGTCTAAGCAGTTGATATGTTCTTGGCTGCATGCACTTAAAAGAATGCCAAAAGCTATTGCTAATAACTTAAAGTTTCGCATTTATTTGGTTTTGATTGGGTATTAGATAAATACTTGATTAAAGGTATTTTTTACTTTATAAAGCAAATGTATATACCTATTCACAAGTAAATTATCATCTAGCCGATAAAACCAATTATCCGCTTAAGATCTGAATAAAATGTAGGGTGAAAGACGAATAATTAGTCCTCAATCTTAAAGGATGGAGGATTGTCTCTTAGAAACTCGTAATAAACGCGATCTCTTTCTGAATCATTCGCATTAGTTTCTTTTTCTGCTAAGTTCGAATTCCAAGATTCTTTTAAAAGATTGATATGATCAAAAGCATCACACTCAGACATAATCGTGTAAGTAGTATCCCAAGAAGGAACTACATGGAATTCATTATCTACTGTTTTACAAATCTGAGCTCTTGGAGTGATGATTTGTAATTGAACTTCCTTGGATTCAAGGCATTTGATGGAATCTGAACTACATGAGAATAGTCCAAGGCATGCAATAATTGCAATAATGATAAAAGGGGTCTTCATAAAAATTAGAAAGTAGGGTTAGTTAAATCAAGAAATAATAGAGGGGATATGCTTGATTTCTTTTCTAACGCAAAATTAATTTTCTTATTATTTGAAGTCCAGTTTATTCAAAATTGTAACAAAACTTTAAATGTTTTCAAGCGAAAGAGAAGTTTCTTTGGGTGGAGGTGGAATCTATAAAACAAAAAAGGGAAATCAATTTGATTTCCCTTTTTAAAAATGTTATCAAACACTTAACATAACGGGCATGACAAGCATTAGTATACTTTCATCGTCTGCTTCCTCTGCTGGAAGTAGGATTCCTGCAGTTGTTGGAGAGCTTAATTCCATTTTTATTTCATCCGTTTCTAAAACGCCAAGCATCTCAATTAGGAATTTGGCATTGAAACCAATGGTAAGAGATTCTCCTGCATAAGAACAGTTTAATTTTTCAGCAGCTTCATTAGAGAAGTCTAAATCTTGTGCGGAGATATTCATGGACTCGTTATCTATGTTTAGAACAACTTGATTCGTTGTTTTATTGGCATAAATAGCGATACGTTTCAAAGAATTTTGAAGGTCTTGTCTATTAGCGTTTAGGCTATTTGGATTGTTTTGAGGAATAACGGCCCTATAGTTCGGATAATTCTCATCAATCAATCTACAGCTCAACTTCAGATTTTCCGATTCAAAAAATACATTAGACCCATTATATTTCAACTCAATTTGGTCAGAATGATTTACGATGCCCTTTAAAAGATTCAAGGCTTTTTTAGGTACTATGAAAGAAGCATCAGATGATATATCTAACCCTTTGAATGAATATTTAACCAGTTTGTGTGCATCAGTGGCAACCAGCGTTAATTCGCCATTTTCCAATTGGAAATAAACGCCTGTCATAGCAGGTCGTAATTCATCTGAACTCGTGGCAAAAATAGTTTTATTGATGCCTTGAGTGAGTTTATGTCCAGATATGGTTAAAGATGCAGCACCATCTGCTTCTGGTATAGTTGGAAATTCTTCCCCATTTTCCCCAGCTAACTTATACTTACCATACGAGGAAGTGATTTCGATATTAAAATTACTGTCATCAACTTCAACGGTAATAGGTTGCTGCGGTAACGCTTTTAGTGTTTCTAAAAGAATTTTTGCAGGTACTGCTACAGATCCATCTTTATCAGCCTGAACCTCCATTTGCGTGGTAATAGCTGTTTCAAGGTCTGTTGCTGTAATAATTAGCATAGATCCTTTGATGGTAAAAAGAAAATCTTCTAATATAGGTAATACTGGGTTTGAGCCAATCGCTCCACCAGTAACTTGTAGCTTTTTGAGTAGATCAGACGAGGAAACGCTAAATCTCATACTTGGTTATTATTTAATGATAACAGTTATATCTTCTAAAAATACAAATTTAAGATAAAGCTTGAATTGGTGGACCTATTTTTCTTAACATTTTGTGGATAAAACAAGCAAATAATCTCAATTATCCTAAATTTGTCCTATCAAAACCCGTGTGGGTTTATTTTTATTTGTTAATGCTTGGAATCCAGAATTTGATGGATATGAAAAGTGTAAATAGGAGGCGGCCTCCCGTAATCCAGCAAGTTGATACTATTGTCCTTCCAAAAGTGCAAACATACGCACTAGACAACGGTATTCCGGTATATACTTTGACATCGGGCACTCAAGAGGTACTTAAGCTGGAGGTGGTTTTTGATGCGGGACGACCGAAAGAAGTAAAGAAAGGTGTATCTCGGGCGACTATGGATATGCTTAAAGAAGGAACAAGTACTCGCTTAAATAAAGAGATTTCTGCGCAGGTGGATTACTTTGGCACCTATATAGGAACACAGTTTAATTTGGATAATAATACCATTGGGTTCTATTGTTTGAAGAAGTATTTCAATGCCTTGTTACCCATATTGGCTGATATTATTTATGACCCTATTTTCCCTGAAGAAGAGTTAAATGCTTGGCGAGATAATGCAAAGCAAAAATTGAAAGTGGACCTAGAGCGCAGTGATGTAGTTGCTTATCGAGTCCTTACAGAACAAATATTCGGTGCCAATCATGCTTACGGATATAATAGTTCAACTGAGGTTTTTGATGCCATAAGAAGAGCTGACCTGGTCGAACATTATAAACGAAATTACACCACATCGAATTGTAAGATTTTCTTGACAGGTAAGGTTGATGAAGGTGTAGTAAATCTTGTGAATCAATATTTTGGAAAACCTTTTGGAATCAATGCAAAGGCAAATAATGCATTATCCTGGGTTCCAAAATCTCCACAGATCTCTAAAATAAGCATGAAAGCTGAACTGCAATCTTCTGTAAGAATGGGCATGCGTTTATTCAATAAGGCGCATGAAGATTACAAGGATCTTTATGTTATGAATCAATTGTTTGGAGGGTATTTTGGGTCTCGATTAATGATGAATATTAGAGAAGAGCAGGGCTTGACCTACAACATATATTCCTCCATAGATCCATTCAGATATGATGGATACTTCTATATTGGATCTGATACTAGCGCTGAGAATGTGGGTCAGGTCGTAGATAGTATATTTGATGAAATGGAACATTTAAAATCTGATCCCGTATCCAAGGATGAATTGGACATGTTACGCAATTATTTGATGGGATCATTTTTGGCTATGTTGGATGGACCGTTCAATGCTGGAGAGGTAGTAAAGTCTTATTTAACAGAGGATTTGGAGATGGCTGATTTTCAAGATTTAATAGATAAAGTTAGGACCATTAATCAGGAAGAAATTATGGTTATGGCTAATAAATATTTAAATCCTTCAGATTTTGAACAAGTTATAGTTGGTAATCCATAATACTTTGTTTTTAAAATCCTCTTGTTTTATAAGAATAATATAGATTTGTAGTATATCTTTTGTATTTTTAAGCAAGGGAAAACTATTTAATACCTTAATTATACTTTATTCCGAGAACTGCGATTTATAAATGAAATTATTTAAATTTTTCTCACAAGAAATAGCCATTGATCTGGGAACTGCGAATACGCTGGTTATCCAGGATGGAGAAGTGTTGATTGATGAACCTTCAATCATTGCATTGAATAGAAGAAATAGAGAAACAGTTGCTGTTGGAAAGCGTGCTATGCTTATGCATGAAAAAACCCACGGTAACATAGAGACAGTTCGGCCATTAAAAGATGGTGTAATTGCAGACTTTGAGGCGGCAGAAAAGATGATTAAAGGATTCATCAATATGATTACTGCTAGAAGAAGTTTCTTTTCCCATTTGAAGATGGTGATTTGTATACCTTCCGGTATTACAGAGGTTGAAAAAAGAGCGGTTTTTGATTCGGCTGATCATGTGGATTCAAAAGAAACATATCTAATCTATGAGCCAATGGCGGCTGCACTTGGTATCGGCCTTGATGTAGAAGAGCCTGTTGGTAATATGATTATCGAGATTGGTGGTGGTACGACTGAAATTGCTGTCATTGCCTTATCTGGAATTGTATGTGATCAATCTATTAGAGTAGCTGGGGACGAGTTTACCCTAGATATTATGAACTACCTGAAGAAGCAGCACAATCTGCTAGTAGGGGAAAGAACTTCGGAACAAATAAAAATCAAAGTAGGAGCAGCTTCTACTGATTTGGAAAACCCTCCTGCTGATTATGCAGTTAATGGTCGAGATCTTATGACGGGAATTCCTAAACAGATATATATTTCATACCAAGAAGTTGCGGAATCATTAGATAAGTCCATATCCAAGGTAGAAGATGCAATTATGAAAGCCTTAGAAATGACTCCTCCAGAGTTGGCTTCTGATATTTATCAAACCGGATTGTATTTAACAGGTGGAGGGGCATTACTGCGAGGATTGGATAAACGAATTTCTGCAAAAACTAAACTTCCAGTTCATGTGGCTGAAGATCCACTTAGGGCTGTGGTTAGGGGAACTGGTATTGCATTGAAAAACACAGACAGATTTACATTCTTGATTGATAGAAGAACTACCTAGTTCTTTGCTAGCGAATTTAATTAATATTAACTATGCGCAATCTTATTCTTTATCTCTTAAGGTATGGGAGCTTTGTTCTTTTCCTACTTTTGGAAGGAATATGTATTTCGCTGTTAGTTAATTACAATGAATCGCAAAAAGAAATATTTGTCAATTCTTCTGGTAATCTAAACGGTAAAGTCAACTCATTTACGCACCGGGTAGGAGAAATTTATTCAGCACATCGTGAAGTTGATTCATTATCTAATGTAATTCGGGAGCTTAGGACTCAGAATCTCTATTTGGTATCCTTAATTGAGGAGGCTCAGTTAGATACCTTACAATTGGATACTCTTCATACCTTCATCCCAGCTCGAGTGATACAAAACTCTATTCAAAAGAGTAATAACTTTATTACTATTAATAAAGGGAGGAAGGATGGTGTAAAATCTCGAATGGGAGTGGTTACAAATCAAGGAGTGGTAGGAGTGGTACGCGATGTATCGGCAAATTATGCAACAGTCATGTCTGTCCTACACCGGCAGTCGAGAACCTCTGCAAAAATAAAAGGAACTGGTTATTTCGGGAATTTGACTTGGCTAGGTATTAACCCTAATGTAGTTAATTTAGAAGATATACCTAAGCATGTCAATGTTCAGGTCGGTGATACTATTCAGACATCAGGCTTCTCTAGGCATTTTCCGGCAGGTATTGATATAGGTAAAGTTGGGGAAGTAGAACTATCTCAAGGATCTAATGTATACACTATCAAAGTAAGTCTTTTTGCTGATATGCGAGATCTAGAGGTAGTATATGTGTTGGAAGACCATCAAGAGGTGGAATTGGATAGCTTATTAAATGAAGGTGCAGATGAATAGTGATACTTTACCTCATATACTTCGGTTTATTGGCTTTTTCCTCATTCAGGTTTTAGTCCTTCAGAATATTGAATTTAATATTGGTATTCTCCAATATTTTCACCCCATGATATACCCGCTCTTCATTATCATGTTGCCAATAAAGACACCAGTGTCCTTATCTATGCTTTGGGCCTTTTTGCTAGGTATATGTATAGATTATTTCTCTTCTTCTTTTGGTATGCACGCAGGAGCTGCAGTTTTTTTGGCTTATTGTAGAGGGTTTATATTGAATTTCATGGAACCTAGGGGTGGTTATAATGTTGCGCATAGTCCCAATGCCAAACGCTATTCAA
>CAXQNQ010000226.1:0-15364 GCA_964225135.1 Mesoflavibacter profundi | reverse complement strand
TTTAGTAGTATTATTTGGATGCCCTTCAAAGGAAAACTCATGGTCTGCTGTTACTGTACAATCTGCCTTGATAGTATTTATTAAGTGTGATAAAGCATCTGGACTGAAGAAGGTAGGTGTGCCTCCTCCTAGGTGAATTTCTTTAAGCAGGGGTTTTTCTTGAATGACTTGAAGGTAGAGTTTCCATTCCTTGATAACTGCTTCAATATAGGGGTCCTCTACTTCATGTCTTTTGGTAATGTGCTTGTGGCAAGCACAAAAAGTACATAATGATTCACAAAAGGGAAGGTGGATGTACAGGCTTATACCATAAGATTTTTCCTTTTGGTAGGTATTGTAAACGGCTTGTTCCCAATCACTTAAGTCAATTCCTGTCTTATCCCAATAAGGAACAGTTGGATACGAGGTGTATCTGGGTCCAGGAACATTATATTTTCTTATCAGTGCTATATTCATACTCTACTAAAATAAAGGACAAAAATACTATTACCCATTTATTAGGTAGTCATATCCGTGTAAACATTAATAGAGTTCAAAGTTAAGGAATCCACTGCATTTTGGTGTATCTAATATTACACAATGAATGTTAGTAAATATATCTTCTTTACATTTGACTATGTCGGGTAGATTACCTTATTTTTGTATGGTAACAGACGCTTTTAGAAGAATGCACAGGACAGACAAAGAAAACGAATTGTTTAGTCTCTTGCAGGATCTTGAAATAGACCATCAAAAATTTTTAGTACTCCAACAATTACTTTGCGAAGGATGGGAAATGGATCAGGCACTGGAAGAACTAAAGGATGTTAATGATAGTTTGGCTTTAGAGTTAATACACAAAGGTATGACTAAACGAGAAGCCTTTTATGAACTAAACATTATTGCAGATTAAAAAAGCTCCCAATCGGGAGCTTTTTTAATGTATATCAAAATAGTCATTGATTTATATTAAGTTTGTTTACAAGACATTAAGAGGTAAAACCATGATTGTTTTAATAAATTTTTCCTTTTCTATTGTTTTGCCTTAAATGGGCTTAGGTTTATATTGAAGACTCACGGTAAATTTTACACATGGAATTAATACAACAGGATATATTAAAACGGCATTATGGAAATCGGTTTGATGACAAATTAATTGAAGCTATAATTCAGGACGGGATTTATAAAAGTGTAAAACAAGGTGAGGTATTGATGGACTTTGGCTTAAGGATTTCAAGTATGCCTTTATTGCTTAGTGGGGCTATCAAAATCCTTCGTAGAGATGAAGAGGGACACGAGTTATTATTGTATTTTTTAGAAAAAGGAGATACCTGTGCCATGACATTGACCTGTTGCTTAGGTGATGCCATTAGTCAAATCAAGGCAGAGACAGAGATGGATACCGAATTAGTGTTGATACCTATTCAACGCATGGAAGATTGGCTGATTTATAAAACTTGGAGAGATTTTGTTTTTGAATCTTATAATGCCAGATTATATGAAATGCTAGATGTTATAGATAATCTTGCTTTTAATAATATGAATGAACGGCTTATTAAATACCTTCAAAACAAGGTTTTATTAAGTAAGAATAGTATGCTTACTATCTCACATCAAGACATAGCATCTGATTTAAATACTTCTCGAGTTGTCATATCTAGATTGCTCAAACAATTCGAAAAAGATGGTAAAGTTATTCTCCATAGAAATAGACTTGAACTTCGATGAACCAACTTGAATATCATTTAGTTGTGTAACATATATCACTGTTCTAACCATTTATAGCCATTATTTTAGGCTTTTATTTATTGACCTAATAAAAAACTATGAATTTGGATGAATGGATAAGTCAACCTTGGCCTTGGTATGTTTCAGGTCCTTTGATTGCTCTAGTTATGTTTGGATTGATCATGGAGGGTAAGAGTCTGGGTATGTCGGCAAATCTAAGAACCATTTGCACAATGAGTGGTGCTGGTAAATATTCTGATTTCTTTTGTTTTGATTGGAAGAGGGATCGTTGGAACCTTATGGTTCTAATGGGTGCCATCTTCGGTGGTTTTATTGCCAGTTACTTTTTGAATGCAAATGCACCAGTTATTTTGGCTCAAGACACTATAAATGCACTATCTGAAATGGGATTCAATGATGCTGGTTCGGCTTTCTTACCAGAAAAGATCTTTGGCTTGTCCTCTACTAGTGCTATAGTATTAATGATTTTGGGCGGTTTTTTGGTTGGATTTGGAGCAAGGTATGCGGGAGGCTGCACTTCTGGTCATGCTATAACTGGATTAAGTCATTTACAATGGCCTTCTTTAATTGCCGTTGTAGGATTCTTCATTGGTGGATTAGTAATGACTCATGTTTTATTCCCATTTATATTTTAATTGAGCTATGAAGTATTTAAGATTTTTAGCGTTAGGTATTTTATTTGGGATAGTTTTAATGAAATCTCAAGCTACATCTTGGTTTAGGATTTACGAAATGTTCCAGTTTGACTCTTTCCATATGTATGGAATCATTGGGAGTGCGGTTGCTATTGGATTGGTAGGTGTACTTTTTATTAAGAAACTGGGTTGGAAAGATTTTGATGGAAATGCTATTCAGTATAAGGATAAAAACAAAAGTGTTCCTCGCTATTTAATTGGTGGAATTATATTTGGATTAGGTTGGGCCTTGTCAGGTGCTTGTCCTGGACCAATGTATGTTCTCTTAGGTAGTGGATTTTATTTGTTACTTATTGTAATACTTGGTGCCGTTATAGGTACTTTTGTATATGGCTTGGTGCGAGACCGGCTTCCACATTAGTATTCATTTGAACAAATTGGAACCAATCGTTTAAATACCAAATTATTGTTTTAGAGTAATATGTATTCATGCAAAAGTTCTTTCCATTTTTATCTTGGATAAAAAACTATAATCTGAAGACCTTTTTAGCTGATTTTCCGGCAGGTCTGACAGTGGGAATTATGCTTATTCCTCAAGGTATGGCATATGCTATGATTGCTGGCTTACCACAGGAGTACGGATTATATGCAGCCTTAGTCCCACAAGTCATTTACGCATTGATGGGAACCTCTCGACAGCTAGCTGTAGGTCCAGTTGCCATGGATTCTTTATTAGTAGCAGCAGGCCTGAGTGTAATTGCAGCAGTTGGAACTGAGTATTATATTTTATTGGCAGTTACTTTGGCATTTGTTATGGGAGCTGTTCAATTTCTTATGGGTGCATTCAAGTTGGGTTTTTTAGTCAATTTTCTTTCCAAACCTGTTATTAGTGGGTTTACATCTGCTGCAGCATTAATCATCGGATTCAATCAAATTAAGTATTTAGTAGGGGTTGATATTGTTCGAAGTAATCAAGTCCACTTGATTCTGGTTGATTTTATTAAAAAATTAGATCAAGTTCATCTACTAACCTTTGGCGTTGGTCTTGCAGGGATTGTCCTTATTAAAGGTATGAAAAAATATGTACCTAAGATTCCAGCTGCTTTGATTTTAGTAATATCTGGCATATTCCTTGTGAAATTAGGGGGGCTAGATACATTAGGATTGGATGTAGTTGGTTCAATTCCAAGTGGATTGCCTGCCTTCAGTTTGCCAGTATTAGATATGGAGGTACTTGGAGAGTTGTTGCCAGTAGCAGTAACTTTAGCGTTGATTGCTTTTATGGAAGCTATCTCGGTGGCCAAAGCAATTGAGATGAAGCATACTGAATATAGAGTGAGACCTAATCAAGAGTTAATAGCTTTAGGAGCTGCCAATATTATTGGTTCACTATTCCAAGCATATCCAACTTCTGGAGGATTTTCAAGGACTGCTGTAAATGATCAAGCAGGTGCCAAAACTGGTGTTGCAGCTATGGTCAGTGCATTAGTGATTGGTTTAACCTTGTTGTTTTTGACTAGTTGGTTTTATTTTCTCCCTAAGGCCTTATTAGCCTCAATCATTATGGTAGCTGTATTGGGCTTAGTGGATTTTAAATATCCAATTACTTTGTTTAGGAATAGAAAAGAAGAGTTTTTTTTATTAGTCTTTACTTTCGTAGTTACGCTTACAATCGGTATAACTGAAGGAATATTAATGGGTGTAGGACTGTCATTACTCCTATTGATATACAGAACAACAAAACCCCATTTGGCTGTATTGGGTAAGATTGATGGGACAAATTTGTATAGGAATATTGAACGGTTTGAAGGTGTAAAAACAACCGATGATACTTTAATTATTCGATTTGACGCTCAATTATATTTTGCGAACTCGAATTATTTTAAAGAACAAATCAATAAGGAGATAAATGATAAGGGTGCTACTTTACGATCTATAATATTTAGCTGTGAAGGTATTAATTTTATGGATTCTTCTGCAGGGGAGATGCTTTATCAATTTTTTAAAAAACTAAAAGCGGCTGAATTGAATATCGGTCTTGCTGCTGCAACTGGACCTTTTAGAGATCGTTTGAATAAAAGTGGAATTATTGATTTATTAGGAGAGAACTGCATGTATAATACTTTGGAAGATGCAGTGGAATGCATGAATGTAACAAAGACTAGAACATAATCCTCAAAAATAATAGCAAATCAAACAAATATTTGATAAGCTATAGCCTATTTTTGCAAGGAGCATAATGTAACAATTGATACGAATGAAAACCTACCACAGCCTTAACTTGTTGACCTATTTCAAAGTGGTTGTGGCGAATAAATTATAGTACAGAAACAGATTAATATAAATGAGAGTAGAACAGATTTATACAGGATGTTTGGCACAAGGAGCTTACTATATCGAAAGTGCAGGCGAAATTGCTATTATTGACCCTTTAAGAGAGGTTCAACCGTACATTGATATGGCTAATCAATCAGGTGGTAAGATTAAGTATATTTTTGAAACGCATTTCCATGCAGATTTTGTAAGTGGACATGTTACTTTATCTGAAAAAACAGGTGCACCTATTATCTACGGGCCTAATGCTACACCAGCTTTTGATGCATTAATTGCAGAGGATGGCCAAATTTTTAAGTTAGGTGAAGTTGAAATTAAAGTTTTACATACTCCTGGACACACCATGGAGAGTACGACTTATCTGCTATTAGATGAGTCTGGAAAAGAATATGCAATTTTTAGTGGCGACACCTTATTTCTTGGTGATGTGGGAAGGCCTGATTTAGCTCAAAAGGCTGCAAGTATGACTCAAGAAGATCTAGCAAGCATTTTATATGATAGTTTGAGGAATAAAATCATGACACTTCCAGATAACACTATTGTTTATCCAGGTCATGGAGCTGGTTCTGCTTGTGGTAAGAACATGAGTAAGGAGACGGTAGGTTCTATTGGTGATCAGAAAGTCAATAACTATGCACTTCGTGTAGATATGACTAGGGAGGAGTTTATTGAAGAAGTTACAGATGGCTTAATGCCACCACCAGCATATTTCCCACTAAATGTAAAAATGAATAAAGAGGGATATAAAGATATTGAGGAAGTGATATCACGAGGGGAGAATGCTCTGAATCCAGAGGCTTTTGAATTAGCAGCTAATAATACTGGAGCTTTGGTATTAGATGTTCGTCATCAGAAAGATTTTGTTCAAGGTCACATTCCAAGATCTATTTTTATTGGTCTAAATGGAAGTTTTGCTCCATGGGTAGGTGCTATGATTAAAGATGTGGAAACACCAATTTTATTAATTACTCCTGAAGGTATGTTGGAAGAAGCTATTACTCGTCTATCTCGAGTTGGTTTCGATAATATTCTAGGGTATTTAGAAGGTGGTTTTGAAGCTTGGGCTTCAGCTGGTAAAGAGACAGATAGTATTGAAACGATTAGTGCTGAGGCTTTTGCTAGTTTGAAACGCTCTGCGGATTTGCATGTGTTTGATGTTCGTAAAGATGGTGAATATAAATCTGAGCATGTTGTTAACGCAGAACATACTCCTCTAACTTTCATAAATGATCATCTAGCAACTTTCAAATCTAAGCAAGGAAAACAATATATGCATTGTGCAGGTGGATACAGATCAGTAATAGCTAACTCCATATTAAAAGCTAGAGGTATCCATGGCATTATTGATGTATTAGGTGGTTTTGGCGCTATTAAAAAGACAGGTATGGAGGTGACCGCATATGTGTGTCCTTCCACATTGAAATAATATAGATTATACAATGGATTAAGTATTGTTATATCGGACGGGCTTCAGTTGAAGCCCGTTTTAAATTTTAAGTAATGATAAAGTGGATAACAAATAATACAGGCCTTTTTTTGATAGCAAGTTTAACTTTAGGTTTAGCTCCTTTTTTACCTGAACCTCACCTTTTGGGAAAGCTCAGATGGGTAGCTGGAGGTGCAAAGGGTATGCAACTTATGGATTATTTTGATCTGGTTATGCATGGATCTCCTTGGCTGTTATTAGTCCTTTCAATTGGGCTCAAAATCACCTCTAGAAAGAAATTAGATTAATGGTTAGAGATACTGAATATTATGCCATTGTGTAACAATAGTTACTAAGCTTAAGCTGCAAATACCTTATTTTTAAGAAGTTACAATAAATTTGAATCGAGTTTGAGTTCAATAATATTGCTCAATCTTCATTATCAGCTTTAACATGGAAATTTTAAAAAACCAAAAGATAGATTTGACAATTGTTTTATTTGTCTTTCTAGTATGCTGTTTTGTGTCTTTTTTTGTACAATTTAGTTAAGCTTCTGAATAATAGCATTAGTCTATTCTTAATCAAGAAGAGTTTTTAGGTTTAAAGAAGATTATTATATAATAAAGAATTAGCTGTCAAAGACAGTCTATTAATTTTTGAGTTAGTAATTTAGGGTATATTCATTCATTTGATTTACCCTTTTTTCTTTTATTGATATTTCGTTCTTTTCTAGGGTATTTCTTTGTTATATTCATAGATTATTAATAACCATTAATTAATCTATGAATCTGATTAAATACACCTTGTTCTTTACTATATTACTGTTCACAGGAAATGTAACGGTTGCACAGGACAAATCCGAAAAAAGTAATGTTGAAAAAGCTATAAGTGGCTTTACATTCAGAAGTATAGGACCTGCATTTATGTCAGGCCGTATTGCAGATATCGCTATTGATCCAAGTAATGAAAATGTATGGTATGTCGCAGTTGCTTCTGGTGGACTTTGGAAAACTACTAATGCTGGAACAACTTGGAATCCTCTAACTGATAATCAATCGTTCTATTCTACCGGATGTGTGACTATTGATCCGCACAATAATCAAAAAATCTGGCTAGGGACAGGTGAAAATGTGGGCGGACGACATATGGGTATTGGCCATGGATTGTTTGTTAGTGAGGATGGAGGTAAAACCTGGAAAAATTCTGGTCTGAATCAATCTGAGCACATCTCTAAAATTATTGTACATCCTAACGATCCTAACACTGTTTGGGTTGCATCACAAGGTCCATTATGGAGTTCAGGCGGTGAGCGTGGACTGTATAAATCTATGGACGGAGGTGCGACATGGACAAATACCTTGGATATCAACGAATGGACTGGTGTTACAGATCTTGTAATTGATCCTACTAACCCAGACGTATTGTATTGTGCTTCTTGGCAACGCCATAGGAACGTAGCCGCATATATGGGTGGAGGCCCTGGGACTAATCTATATAAGTCTACTAATGGTGGTGATTCTTGGTTCAAAATCGATAATGGCCTTCCAAAATCTAGCATGGGTAAAATTGGATTAGCTATATCGCCCATGAAGCCAAATGTGCTTTATGCAGCTATCGAACTGGAGCGAAGAACAGGGGCAGTTTATAGATCGGATAATAGTGGAGGAAGTTGGACTAAAATGTCCAATACAGTTTCTGGAGGTACGGGTCCGCATTATTACCAAGAGCTTGTAGCTTCACCTCATCAGTTTGATAAAATCTTTTTAATGAATGTTCGGGCCTTAGTTTCGGAAGATGGTGGTAAGACCTTTAATACCATGAATGAGCGGGGCAAGCACTCCGATAATCATGCGCTTACGTTTAAAGCTAGTGATCCGAATTATTTGTTGTTTGGATGTGATGGCGGAGTGTATGAATCCTTTGATAATACCAAGAATTGGAAGTTTGTGAATAATCTTCCACTTACCCAGTTTTATAAATTGGCTGTAGATGATGCAGAACCTTTTTATAATATATATGGAGGAACACAAGATAATAATACCCAAGGTGGACCATCTAGGACCTTTAAATCCAATGGAATAAGTAATAGCGATTGGTATGTATTGCTAGGAGGTGATGGGCATCAGCCAGCAACGGAACCTGGGAATCCAAATATAGTATATGCCCAGTGGCAACAAGGTAATCTCTATCGAATAGATAAGAATAATTTGGAATCAACCTATATCAAGCCACAAAATAGAATGGGAGAGGACTATGAGCGTTATAATTGGGATGCGCCTATATTGGTAAGTCAGCATGATCCTAAACGCTTGTATTTTGGTACGCAACGGGTTTGGCGTTCTGAAGATCGAGGCGACAGTTGGAATCCAGTTTCTTCCGATTTAACTAAAAATGAAGAAAGGTTAAGTTTACCGATTATGGGTAGACAGCAAAGCTATGACAATGCTTGGGATGTATATGCTATGTCTACCTATAATACCATTACATCATTAGCAGAATCTAAGGTCAATGAAAATGTCTTATATGCAGGTACGGATGACGGTATTATTCAATACACTAAAGATGGTGGAGCTAATTGGACCAAAATGACTGTTGATCAGTTACCTGAAGTGCCCGCTTCAGCGTTTGTAAACGATATTAAGGCCGATATGTACGATGAGCAAACTGCTTATGTAGCGCTCGATAATCATAAGTTTGGGGATTATAGTCCTTATTTATTCAAAACCACTAATGGAGGTAAAAAATGGACATCTATTACAGAAGGAATTCCTGATAACACCCTTATTTGGCGTTTAGTTCAAGACCATGTAAACCCGAATTTATTATTCTTAGCTACAGAGTATGGTGTTTATGTTAGCTTCAACCAAGGGGATAAATGGCATAAATTTTCTAATGGTTTACCAACTATATCGGTACGAGATTTAGCCATTCAAAAAAGAGAAAATGATTTGGTATTAGCCACTTTTGGTAGAAGTTTTTACGTACTCGATGATTACAGTGCATTAAGAGACCTTACTGAAGAAAATTTAGATAATGCTGGCTTTGTATTTCAACCAAGAACAGCTCTTCAGTATCAAACTATGAGAGGTGGTTCTTCTAGTCAAGGTGGTTCATTTTTCACCTCAGATAATCCGGAGTATGGTGCGATGATTCGTTATTATGTTAAAGACGGTCACCAAAGTATGAAATCTAAGCGGAAAAAGGCCGAAAAGGACTTGAAGGATGGTGATATACCGTTCCCTGGTTGGGATGCCCTAGATGCTGAAAAACAAGAGGCTTCTAATGAATCAATAGTAATTATTAGAGATAGTGAAGGAAATGTAGTTGACCAGCTCAGCCAATCGTTAAGAGCTGGAATGAACCAGGTCAACTGGGACCTTAAGCAACCTTTTACTACTACAGTCAATTTAAATTCAAGAGGTGATTATATGGGTGCTTGGCGCTTTAACGTGGATGCAGGTACGTACACTGCTCAGTTATATAAACGAATCGGAGGGGAGTTAAGTCAATTGACTGAACCGGTATCATTTGAGGTGAAACGCATTCGAACAAATGTGCTTTCTAATCCTTTGGCGGATCAAACAGATGATTATATACAAGACTTAATGGCTTTAAGTAAAGCTTTAAGTCAAGCAGAGCATGATTTTGATAAAGCGGCTAAGCAGATTGCTAAATTTGAGAAAATGCTTAAGTATGTAACTTCTGACCAAGCAGCATTAACTAAAGAAGTTTATGAGTTGAGGACTGCTATAAATTCTATGGATTTAATACTTAATGGTAGTGCTGCTCGAGCAGAGGTAGGAGAGAAAGACCATTTATCTGTTGGATCAAGATTATATTTTGCTGCTAGTGGATTAATGGATAATTCCTACGGTCAGACTCAATTACATGTGGAGAGCTATGAAATGGCCAAAGCCATGTTGGAGCAACTGGAAGGTGATATAGCTGATATAGCTAATGTCCGAGTACCTGCTTTAGCTAAGAAGATAGAAGCTGCTGGTGCACCTGCTATTCTAGATTAATGATTTTTGTTATAACAGCGATATAAATAAAAAAGCCCTCTACTTGTGGAGGGCTTTTTTATATCCGAGATAATTGTATTGTCGAACCAACTATAGTGACTTATAACATTCAATAGGGTTTTTATTCCTTATTCACCATAAAAAAAGCCCTGTAACTTTACGTTACAAGGCTTAATGTACCCCGGGCGGGACTTGAACCCGCACGGCCCAAAGGCCACAGGATTTTAAGTCCTGCGTGTCTACCAATTCCACCACCAGGGCAAAAGTGGAGCGAGAGACGGGATTCGAACCCGCGACCCCGACCTTGGCAAGGTCGTGCTCTACCAGCTGAGCTACTCTCGCGTAAAATATATTGTACAATTGGAGCGAGAGACGGGATTCGAACCCGCGACCCCGACCTTGGCAAGGTCGTGCTCTACCAGCTGAGCTACTCTCGCAAAATGTACGCTTACCTCTCATTCGAGGCGATGCAAATATAGAATAAAAATAGTCAATATGAAAATCTAATTCCTCGATTTTCTACAAAAAAAATGGCATCAATTAACTTTATCCATTAACTAATTGATAAACACCAGATTTTATGCTTTCAGATTTCTAATTTTTTTGACGCTTCGTATAATAGTAGGTCTCATATTGAGATCTGATAGCCAAATTGGAGTTTCCTGTTTGGTAATTATTCAACTGATCTTTATCAATGATCCGAGCTTTTACATTGTCTTTAAGTTGAATACCTAAGAAATCTTGAATGACCTTTTTGTTTTGCTCGTCATATATCGGAAAGCAGGTCTCAATCCTATGATACAAATTTCTTACCATCCAATCTGCCGATGAAAGAAATACCTTTGGATCTCCATTATTGTGGAATACAAATATTCTAGAGTGCTCTAGGAAGCGATCTACAACACTTATGACATTAATACGCTCACTTAGTCCTTCAATACCTGGAACAATACAACATATTCCTCTAATGATTAAGTTCACTTCAACACCAGCTTGCGACGCCGAGTACAGAATGTTAATCATTTCTTCATCTTGTAAGGAGTTCATTTTCAAGGTAATACTTGCGGGAAGTCCAGCTTTAGCATTTTCTATTTCTTGCATGAGTAATTCCCTTAGTCCTGATCTTAGATTAAATAGACCGACTAATAGATGGTCAAACTTCTTTGTGGGTATTTTGCTTGTTTCCAAGAAATTAAAAACTCTAGCCACTTCGGAGGTGATTCGTTGGTCATAGGTCAATAAGCCGTAATCGGTATACAGTTTAGCGGTATCTTCGTGGAAATTACCTGTACTCATATAAGCATAAATCTCTTCACCTGTGGGGACTAGTTTTCTTACTAATGCAATCTTTGAATGGACTTTTACTCCTGGAAAACTATACGCCACCTTTACACCAGCTTTTTCTAATTCAATTCCCCAATTTAAATTAGCTTCCTCATCGAATCTGGCTTTAGCTTCAATAAATACAAAAACCTGTTTCCCTCTACGAACAGCTTTTTTAAGGGCATTCATAATCCTACTTTTCTTAGCCACTCGGTACTGTGCAATTTTTATGTGGGTTACATTAGGATCTACAGAAGCTTTTTCAAAGAATTGAATAATGCTTTCATACGAATGATACGGAAAGTGCAGTAGATGATCCTTGGCTTTTATTTTATCAAATAAGCTAGGCTGATCTTGTAATGCTGTATAATCTATTGGAGGTAAGTCCAAATCTTTTAAATGCGACATGCCAAAATCGGGGAAGTTGAAAAAGTCGAAATTATTGTGATATCTACCTTCTCGAATGATATCTGATCGCTTAATTTCAAAAATTTTCATCAGTTGATTGAGCATATAATCTGGCATCTCCCGATCAACAATAAATCTAGAGGTCGTACCTACTTTTCGCTTCGATATGGATGTTTTAATCTTTTCAACCAAATCCCCTGAATATTCATCATCAATATACAATTCCGCATCTCGGGTCATTTTAATGGAGTAGGATTCAATGATATTATACCCTGGGAACATCCAATCCAAGGAATGTCTTACGATATCATCTAAGATTAAAATTTGTTTTTTATCAGCAGAAGCTGAGGGTAATTCAATGAACCTAGGAAGATGATCAGATGGAATCTTGACAATAGCAATCTTGTGCTCCTTTTGTGGATTTTCTTTGTCTTCTAATAATACAGTTAAGTATAACTGAGCATTATTCAGGAAGGGTCTAATTTTGTTTTTATTCAATAAAACAGGCTGAACAAAAGGAAGCATGTGGTCATTAAAGTAGTTTTGAACGAACTCATTTTGTTCTCTGTTCATTCTTTGCCGCTTTTTAATAATAATGCCATTTTGCCTTAAAGCAGGTTTAATGTCATGCTCAAAAATCAGAGAGAATTCTTCCTGTTGATCATTTACAATTTTAAGTAGGCTTTCCAATAATGCTTTGGGATCAAAATCAAGTATTTTTTGAGTTTTTTTACCCGCCCGAATAAGGTTTTTCAAAGAAGCTATTCTTACCCTAAAGAACTCATCTAGGTTGCTAGAGTATATGGCTAAGAATTTTATTCGTTCAAACAAGGGTACACCCGGGTCTTTGGCCTCTTGGAGTACCCTGTAGTTGAATGATAGCCAACTTTCATCTCTATGGACTTTGTATTGTTCTATTTCTGTGGGTTTTGTCATGTTAAAACAACTTCATTTGTGATTCACCTTCTTCGTATTGACTTGGACGCAAACATTTGATCTTGCTGTCCATTTTCTTAAGCTGATCGTGCAAATATACGGATAGTTTGGCGGCTTTAATGTTGTCTGGGTGATGAAGAAAAAAATAAATCGACTGAACACCTAACTGAGCCCACGAACAGATTCTTGTTGCCCAGTCTCTGATTCTTTCCTTGTCTAAAGCTGAGTCTCCTGTGCTTACAAATCGAATACAGCACATCTTTCCAGTTAAATGCATATGCAATACATCTCGTCTTCCAGCCACATCCGTGATACAAGTATACAATCCTTGATCAGCTAACCAATCCATCATGTCTTCCAATTCATCTGTTTGATGAAACCAGGCTTCATGCCTAAATTCTATAGAAAAGGGATGGTTAAAAGACATGTTAAGTAAAAAGGCTTTAAGTTCTTCCTTTTGACTTGGACCAAAAGTAGGAGGTAGTTGATAAAAGCAACAACCCATTTTTTCTTGGAAAGGACTGATCGCCTCATTGAAATATTGCATATAATCCAAGCTATTTGGTCCTAATTTCCTATGACTAATTACTTTTGGGATCTTTGGACAAAATTTAAAACCTTCTGCCGATTGCTCATACCACTTAGTGGTTTGTTCAATACTTGGAATTCGATAATGAGTAGTATTAAATTCTATCGTTTTGAACGGAAGACTATAGTATTTAAGGTATTCGTTGGGTTTGATTTTGGTTGGGTAAAAATTTCCTTTCCATTCGGGTAGTGTCCATGCAGTCATACCAATCAATACTTCCATTTGATTATTCGAGTCCTTCAAGTGACTAAGACGGACCTGATTGGATATTGGGTCAGTTGGGAGTGGTAGCTTTTCGGGTAAAGGACCCTTTATTTTCCCAAATTCCATGTTGAATGACTTTTGTCTGAAGTTATAAAAATTTACTCAATTTTGATGTTGAAAAAACAAGTATAAAATCTCTTAGTTTAACTTTGCGCCATGGTTATACCGGAAAGGCATAAAAAGCTAATAGAGGAAAGAGATAATCACGCTGGACTAAGGCAATTAAAAGGAGATGCCCAAGCAGGAGTTGATTTCTTTTCTAATGATTATCTGGGTCTTGTTCATTGCTGCGCTGTAGAGGTGGTATCCGGACGAGTAGGGTCAACTGGTTCTAGGTTGTTAAGTGGAGATAGTACTCTTGCGCTAGAGGTAGAGCAAAACTTAGCCACCTTTTTTAATAGCGAGGCGGCTCTCTTGTACCAATCTGGCTACATGGCTAATCTAGGTTTGTTGTCTTGTGTTGCAGGTAGAACAGATACGATCATTTATGACGAATTGGTGCATGCCTCTATCCGGCAAGGCATTCAGTTGTCTAATTCAAGATCCTTTTCTTTTAAACATAATGATTGTAGCGATTTAGAAATCAAACTTCAACAGTCATCTGGGCAGTGCTATGTTGTTATAGAGGCTTTATATTCTATGGATGGGGATTGGGCGGAGCTTGAACGTATCGTCCATTTATGTGAGGCTTATCAGGCTTTACTCATTGTAGATGAAGCACATAGTACGGGTGTTATTGGAGCGCATGGACGTGTGTTTTGTCAATACAAAGGATTAGAGGAGAAGGTCTGGGCACGAATTTATACCTTCGGCAAGGCAGCTGGTATGCATGGGGCAATAGTAGTGGGAGATAAGGCACTCAAGACATTTCTAGTGAATTTTTCAAAGCCCTTTATTTATACCACGGCAATGGCTGATAAGGATTTACATTTAATCAATCAAATACCAAGCTTGTTTGAGAAAAATGAATATCGAGACCAACTACATGAAAATATAGCATTTTTTAACGCGGAGGTTCACAGGTTAGGATTAGGTCTTTTTTTTAGTCGAAATAATTCTCCTATACAAATCTTTATGCCTGAAAACGGATCAGACTTATTAGGTTTAGCTGACCATCTCCAAGGTGTGGGTTTTCAAGTAAAGGCTATAAGATATCCTACTGTGCCTAAAGGATTGGATCGAATCCGAATTTGTATACATAGCTTTAACACTGTTGAGCAAATAACTGTGTTGCTTCATCATATTAAGGAACTCATACATTCATGAAACGAACGCTATTTGTCACAGGAATAGGTACAGAAATTGGGAAAACCTATTGTTCTGCTATGCTTACTAAAGCACTTCAGGCTGATTATTGGAAACCTATACAGGCGGGTGACTTACATGATTTGGAATCAGAGAAAGTAAAGCTGTGGTCTGAAACTACTGGAGAAATTCATGCATCCAAATACCTCCTAAATACACCGGCATCTCCACATCATGCAGCTGACCTAGATCAATTGGAGATGCATTTGGGAGATTTTGAATGTCCAGAAACGAGTAATCATTTGATCATCGAAGGTGCTGGAGGTTTATTTGTCCCAATCAATCAGAAGGATACGATTTTGGATCTAATTCAACACTTGAATATTCCTGTAGTAGTAGTCATTAGGCATTACTTAGGTAGTATCAACCACAGTCTAATGACTTTAGATATCCT
>CAXQNQ010000225.1:0-4668 GCA_964225135.1 Mesoflavibacter profundi | reverse complement strand
GCGCAACTATGGATCTTTCTAAGTTCCTTAAAGTACTTCCGGGAGTAAGTCCAAAAGTCTCTTTTGGATATAGTATGATTGTAAGAGGTGGCGCATCCAATGAGAATAGATTTTTTCTAGATGATATTGAGATCCCCTCGATTAAGCACTTCTCGGTTCAAGGTAATAATGGAGGTCCGAACGGAATTTTAAATACTAGGATTCTTCAGTCAGCTGAGTTGTATACGGATGGTATGCCCATCAATCGTGGAAATGCCCTTTCGTCTGTATTGGAAGTAGAGTCTAGATTAGGAAACAAAGAGAAATTCAGTGGAAACTTTACACTAGGTGCAACAGATTGGGGCTTTGTATTGGAGGGACCCATGGGTAAAAAATCAAGCTATGTTTTTTCCGCTAGAGAGTCTTTTTCTCAACATATGCTAAAAGCCTTAGGTATTCCCGTAGTGCCATTTTACTCTGATGTACACTATGCACAAAAGATCAGGTTTAATGCAAAAACGGAATTGAAGCTCTTAGGTATTGGAACCTATGATAAGTATACCTTGAATTTAGACGCAGAGAAGAATCCAGGTCTAGTGTATAATATCGGATATATTCCTGAAGGGAAACAATTGTCTTTCACCGCTGGAGCTGCTTTAAAACGCTTCCATGATACGGGCTACAGTACCTTCGTACTAAGCAGAAGCTATTTTGAGAATCGTGCGGATAAGTTCTATGACAACACCTACGAGGAAGCAGATCGAATGATGGAATATCGCTCTATTGAAGCTTCTACCAAGTTTCGTTATGAGAGGCGTTTTGTCTTAGGAAAGCGCAGAATTGATTACGGTGTGGAAGCTACCAATGAGAGCTTATTTACACATAATCACAGTCCAGCATTAGATAGTACGCTTCAGGTAATTACTAAGAATTACTTATCTGATTTTGATTACCAGCGTTTTGGTTTGTTTTACAACACAGAATTTGTTTTAGGTGGACAACAAGATTGGATTTTGAATGTGGGACTTCGATCCGATTTGGCTACTTATAACGATCGAATGAAGAACCCACTTAGGCAATTCGCACCAAGAATAGGGTTTAAATATCTATTGAATGATCAAATGGATTGGAATATTAATCTGGGTAGATACACCCAGCTACCAGCCCATGTACTTATGAGCTATATGGAGGATGATGTTTTAGTCAATCAACCTCATTTAGATTATATCAAGTCTGATCAAATCAGTACAGGAATCAATTTTTCAAACTATAATAATCTGCAAAGTCGATTCAGTATCTTTTACAAATCATATTCCGATTATCCCATGCTCCATTTCGATGGGATCTCTTTTGCCAATGCCAATTCTAATTATGTGTTAGTCGGTGACCAACCTGCAAATTCTGATTCTAGGGGACATGCTTATGGAGCTGAATTGATGGTAAAGAAAAAATATACTGGTGGTTGGTCTTTTCTATATTCTGGTTCCTATGTGGTATCTAAGTTTACCAATCTAGCCGGTGTATTGCACGCATCAGCTTGGGATAACCGCGTATTCAGTACAATTAATCTATCCAAGCGCTTTAAAAACAATTGGACATTGGCTGCCAAGTGGAGTATAGCCGGTGGAAATCCTTATACGCCTTATAATTGGGCCTTTAGTTCGGAGCAAACGCATTGGCAAATGTTTAGAAGGGGTATTCCTGATTATAGCCGTTTGAATGAGGATAGATTACCTGTTTTCCATCAATTAGATTTTAGAATAGATAAGCAATTTAACTTCAGGAAGTGGGCCTTTACCTTCTATATTGATGTGCAAAATGCCTACAAAGCGGATATCAATCAAATCCCCTATTTGACCGCTGTATATGATGAGTCTGACTGGGCTCCAATGGTCGATCCGGCTAACCCATCTAGTTATCTTTTAGATTTGATTGCTTCAGATTCGGGACGTATGTTACCTACCGTTGGATTATTTTTTGATTTTTAATTTGCTTAAGAGATAAAAATCTAATTATTTGTGGGTATAATTAGGTGTGTTAATTTTAGATGAAGTTTACTAGGGAATATTTAATATCCTTGATTTTATTCTAATTTAACATCGAAATCACCATTTGGAGCGATAATCTATAGTCATGGAAAATAAAATTGTTATCGGAAAAGGTCTAGGTAGAATTCAATTCGGATTAGATAGAGAGGATGTACTAGAAATATTAGGACCTCCTACTGAAAAAGAATTCGAAGCAGACGAATTTGGAGAATCAGAATCTTGGCATTACGATCACCTAGATTTATCTCTACTTTTTGATGGGAATAACTATTGGCAGTTGATTTCTATGTCTGTTACTTCGGATGCATATACCTTTTGTGGAATCCACCCTATTGGCATGGATAAAGATGATTTTATCACCCATATGCATAGTAAGGATATGGAGGTAGAGAGTTTAGAATTTATGAAGAATGAAAGTGGGACTTTCCAAGAACTGTTGTGTATGGAAGAAGAGGCCTTAGATATTTGGGTGGATAATGGCATTATTTCCGAATTACAATGGGGGGCAGTATATGATGAAGAGGATAGTATGGATTGGTAATGAAATAAACATATAACAATATTATTTGTATATAAAAAATGTTAAAAATGTTAAAAGTTTACTCTGTTTCTGGGTAAACTTTTTTTCTTGTGACGTGATTGGAATTTAATCCTGTGGCTGCATATATCCAAAAACAAATTGCAGCCACTTTTTTCTTTTCTGAACGACTCTTCTAAAATCAGTCATCTAATTGGTAAGCTAGGAATTCGTAGATTTTAAATTTCTTATGGATTATTGCAAGTACAGTAAGACGGATACTCTTGATGCAATTGAGCATATAAAGTATTGCCTTTCTCTTGATATGCTTGATTCAATTGTTCGAATTCAGTATTGAAATACGCCATATCCGATGCACAAGTGCAATTATCGGTTATGGAATACAGGGTATCATAACGTATTTGAACCAAGGAATCACCACAGGTACTAAATGAAGTAGTGATACAAGTTAATTGTTGTTCTAACGTACAGGAATTATCTACGTGACAACTAATCATTGATTGGGAGATTAAAAGAATAAGTATGATGGGGTTTTGCATGGATTTTTAGTACAAGCTCAGTCCTTTGTCTCTCATTTTAAGCGAGTTATATCCACGTTGTTTCATATTTAAATTAATAAACTTTATCGGAATGTAATTAAAATGACAATTAACTTATACAGATTATTATAATTTGTTGCTACCAAATGAAACCAACATGAAAACTATCTGTACCAAGGTCACAACCTTTGTGGCAATCCTATTCTTTTGCACAGCTGTGCATGCTCAAGTCGAGATTTCTAATCTTCTTCCTGATACTAGCCAAGTTTATTTAATCAATTTGAATGATAACATGGAGCTCTATGGAGTGATCAGTGATATGAAGGAAGACATCATTGTTTTTCAATCAGAGAAATATGGTGAGATTCAATTTGATGCTGCTGAAGTTAACTGGGTAGAACCAGTATTACTTTCTGGAACTAAATACAGTAAAAAATACAACAAGAATGCAGACCATTACTTTATGTTGCCTTCTGCATTTCAGTTGAAAAAGCGAGATGGGTATATCCGATCTACTTATTTATTGTATAACTCTTTCAGTTATGGCTTAACAGATAATGTATCTGTTTCAGGTGGAGTTGATCTATTGCACTTAATGACTAGTGTAGCGGGTAAGAACGACTTTGGTAACCTGTATTATGTATCTGTAAAAGGATCTATGAAGATTAGCGATCAGGTTAGGTTAGGTATTGGTGCTTATAAGATGCGTATTTATAAGTTTGATTATACTATGCCAATGGCTAGTATGACACTTGGTAACAGAAATAGTCATGTGACTTTGTCTTACGGACAAAATATTCAAAACATGACCAATACAAATAACAATATGTATATGGTCGGTGCTCAAAAACGCATCAATGACCAGCTCTATATTATCGGTGAATATGTTCAATTCCCAACTGTAATGGATGAAGGTGCTAGCTCTCAAGCTGTATTTTCATACGGGATTCGATATAGCACTTCAAAGGTTGATTTTGATCTCAGCCTTTATAACAATAAGAGTATCAAAAATTATTTTCCATTTGGAATACCTTTATTCAGTTGTACTTTCCAATTATAATCCCAAAAAAGGCTCGTTTCTAAAACGAGCCTTACTTTTTTAATTTATTCCTGACTGCCCTTCCAATCTTTAAATTCCTACTCTTTCCTATTCTATTAATTGTTTTTTATCAAATAAGTAAAATATAAATATTATTTCCTTATATTAGCTATGCTAAAGCAAACACACAATTTTAATCCTCATGGGATTATCATTAGAGGCACATAGCTTCAATGGAAAGGGCCTTACTTCTCCTGTAAGGCCCTTTTAATTTATCTTAGTAAAGTTACGGTTCCATTTAAGACTTCTCGATGCCCGTTGATATACTCAACGGATACCTTCCAAGCATAGGCACCTTGCGGCATGACTTCTCCCTTGTAAATGCCATCCCAAGCTGCGGCAGGTTGCTCACCATCAAGCTCAGAGGATTGCCATAGTTGTTGTCCCCAAGGGGCAAAAACCTCAATGACATAATCCTTGATACCCAATCCTGCTGGCTTGAAGAATTGAACATTTCCTTCTCCA
>CAXQNQ010000224.1:0-2891 GCA_964225135.1 Mesoflavibacter profundi | reverse complement strand
CCAGCATCATTAAGGCAGTAGCTCTTTGAAAACCAATGATTCTAGGTAAAAAGAAGGTGCCTCCCGAATCTGGGATTAATCCAATTTTACTGAAAGCTTGAATAAATGAAGCGGATTGAGCGGCAACAGTAATGTCGCAAGCTAGTGCAATATTAGCACCTGCTCCTGCAGCTACACCGTTTACGGCACAAACAATTGGTTTTTCTATATTTCGAATGCGCTGGATAATTGGATTATAATGCTCCGTAATAATCTTGGTTAGGCTTGGCCCGCCATCTTCCGTTACTTCTTTTAGATCTTGTCCTGCACAAAGCGCTTTACCTGCTCCTGTTATTAAAATGGACCTAACTTGATCATCCTTTTCACAGGTATCCAAAACTTGCTGAAGTTTCAATGCCATTGGTCTATTGAAACTATTGAATGACTTCGGTCTATTCAAGGTAATGACAGCGATTTGATTTTGAATTTCGAATAATATAGACTCTTCCATGGTAGAGTTAATTTTTAATAATATAGTTTGGTTTAAAATCGGTTTGTTTTGCTAATAAATGAAATAACTACTATAAAACAGCATAAAAATTTAAATTATTCCTGAACTACCTATTTGTTTGAATCCAATTCGTATAATTACTGCATTATTCATGTATTTAAAAACCCTATTGATGAAAAAGATCATGTTTAGTGCATTAGCACTTATCTTCTCAATCTCTATTCAGGCTCAAGAGTTCAATATTGAAATGACGGGCTTCTCTAAAAAGAAAATTACTTATGTAACCATGGAAGATGGTTCCAAGATGGAGGTTAATCCACATAGAATTAAATTCAAAAAAGGATTGATTGAAGAAGTCGTTATTAAAAATGATGCTGGAGAGAAAGAGACCATCCCAATGGATGATATCAAGGAAATGTACATCCCTTTCAGTGATTTAGCTAAGCTAAATGCGATGACTGAGACAGTGGGTAATTTGAACAAAGCAGCCAATACAGATGTTAGATCAGATATCTTAGAAAGAGGATATGGTTATTTTGTGAAGTCTGAGGTGATGATAAACAAAAAGAAAAAACGTACCCTACTTATGCAGGTACTTAACCCAACTTTTTCCTCTAAAATCATGGTATTTATGGATCCATATGCTGCAGAAACTGGCGGTGTAGGTGTAGGTGGTATTCAAATGACTGGAGGTGATTCCAAGTCATATTACATCAAAATCGGAGGCGAGGTAGCTTATAGACTATATAAGAAGGATTACAAAAAAGATTTTGATCAGTTATTTGGGGACTGTAAGAAGTTGCAAAAAAAGTTTAGTAAAGCAAAATGGACTGATTTTGCTCAGCATGTATATTATTACACCAATTCTTGTAACTAAATAAAAAAGCCCGGCTAAAATGGTCGGGCTTTTTTATTTATAGTGTTTCAATATCTGCTATTTGCTTCGGAATAGGATCTCCCAATATTACACTGTCTTCCTCTCTGATGAGAATATTATCTTCAATTCTTATGCCTCCAAAGGATTTGAGTGCGGCCAATCGGTCATAGTTTATGAAATCATTGAATTTACCTTCTGAATGCCATTGGTCAATAAGTTCAGGTATAAAGTATATCCCCGGCTCCACTGTAATAACATTTCCAGATTCTAGTTCTTTTCCTAATCTCAAATAGCGCGTACCAAATTGATTGGAACGTTTAGTATTTTCATCGTAGCCCAGTAAATCTTCACCTAAGTCTTCCATATCATGTACATCTAGCCCAATATGATGCCCCAGGCCATGAGGAAAGAATAAGGCATGCGCACCTTGTTCAACTGCAGCTGCACTATCTCCTTTCATTAGACCTATTTGTTGTAGACCTTCTGTTATTATAGTTGCAGCCATAAGGTGTACATCTTTATATTTTATCCCGGCCTTACAAGCGCGTATACTATCCTCCTCAGCTTTTAGAACAATACTATAGATGTCTTTTTGCAAGGAGGTAAAAGTTCTGGACACTGGACATGTTCTTGTAATATCTCCCGCATAATACATACTATTTTGAGCACCAAAATCTCCTAGGACCAGTTGCCCTTCTTGCAGCGTGTTTCCATGATAATGATTATGTAGGGTCTGTCCGTCTTTACTTAAAATTACTGGATAAGCGAGTCCCTTCCCTTGAGCGTATGCTATCTGTTGAGCCAAGCCCGCGAGTTCGGCCTCTTTTACGCCCGCTTTTGCACCTTGCATAACGGCAATATGCATGGCTCTTGTGATATTTACCGCTTCTGTCATCTCTACAATTTCCGCAGCAGATTTGATGGATCGCTGAGCAATTACTGCTCGAATTAAGGACTCTGAAGCTCGTTCTTTAACAGCACGGACAGGCATATCTAGCATTTCTGCTAGCATAATTTGATTTTCAAAGCGGTAAGGAGGTAAATAATGTATAGTCTGACCGCTTTGAGTAGCTGTTGTAATTGCAGTTGATAATGATTCTGGTGCAGCCGTATACTCTACCCCACACGATGCAGCAAGTTCTTTTATCCCAGGAATGGGGCCTTCCCATACAATATCATCAATACCTGGATCGTGCCCAAATAAGGTAGTTTTATTTTGGTCCACATCAATGATAGCTGCCAATCCTGGTTTGTCTAAGCCAAAGAAGTACAAAAAAGTAGAATCTTGCCTAAACGGATAAGTATTTGCAGTATAATTCATTCCTAGGTCTTTGTTACCTAGTAGCACAACCAATCCGGATCCAAGGTCTTTGGCTAATCGGCTTCTTCTTTGTGCATAAGTTTTTTTAGTGAACATATTTTTAGCGTTTATACTATTTTTTGGTGGCTTGGTCTATTGAATCAGTCGAATTTAGTGAATATTACTTAATTTGAAGAAAACTTCAGATCAATTAATTTGAAAAA
>CAXQNQ010000223.1:0-14178 GCA_964225135.1 Mesoflavibacter profundi | reverse complement strand
ATCGTCTCCGTTCGTTGAAGGACATTTGTTTTGTTGATTTCCTCAAAGTAGGCAGGTCGCTTAAAGCTATCTGGGAAGAATAGGGGAGCTTGTTCACTAAGTTGCTCTAAGTTGTTCAGTAGATAGGCTGCAGATTCCTTATCCTCTTCAATGATTAAGAAGTTTTTTTGAACTTGCTCTTGCGTAATGCTGAGCAAAAAACTATCAATAGCTCCTTTTAGTCCATCTAACTTAATATGGTCTTTATTGTCATTACTGACAATAGATATTAGTTGCTGAACAGCATTTGTAGTTCCTATTATCTCTTTTAAATCATTCAGGTCTTTCACGGAGCAATATTACTAAGATTGTATGAAATAATCGGCTGTAATCGAATTAAAAAGGTGCAGACTGTGCTGCACCTTTTTAATTTATTTTTCTTCTCGAAGCGCCCTCCTTAGAATCTTACCTACATTTGTTTTAGGTAGCTCATCTCTGAACTCAATTTCTTTAGGCACTTTATAACCTGTAAGCCCTTCTCGACAATATTCTAATAATTCTTTTTCTTTTAGTGACTTATCCTTTTTAACTACAAAGATCTTGACTACCTCTCCGGACTTATCATCAGGTATACCTATGGCTGCTACCTCGAGTACCTTGTCGTTAGAAGCCACAAAGTCTTCAATTTCGTTTGGATAAACATTGAATCCAGATACTAATATCATATCCTTTTTGCGGTCTACAATTTTGAAGAAACCGTCTGCTTGCATGACACCAATATCTCCAGTACAAAGCCATCCATCCTTGATCGTATCTGCGGTAGCATCAGGACGATTATAATATCCCTTCATTACCTGAGGTCCTTTGGTTTGGATTTCGCCGACCTCTCCTTGTGGAAGTGGATTTCCAGCATCATCTACTATTCGTACATCTGTGGATGGAACGGGCATCCCAATAGTTCCAATCTGTCCGGTCTCATCTAATGGATTACAAGAGATAACTGGCGATGCTTCGGTCATTCCATATCCTTCGGATAAAGGAACTCCAGTAATTTGCTGCCATTTCTCTGCTACTGGTCGTTGTACAGCCATACCACCACCTACGGTGACTTTTAAATTGGAGAAATCCAATTCAGTAAATGCTTTATGATTGAGTAAGGCATTGTATAAGGTGTTGACACCTGTAATTAATGTTGGAGGATCTGCCTTCATAGCAGAAACGACTGATTTCAAATCTCTAGGATTAGTAATCAGAATGGTTTTTGTTCCTATCGACATTAATGCTAAGCCATTTACTACAAAAGCAAAGATGTGGTACATAGGTAGCGGAGACAAAGCGACTTCTTCCTTTTCTTTCAAGAAAGGCATCATGATACTTCTAATTTGAAGCATATTGGCTACCAAGTTTCTATTCGTTAGCATGGCCCCTTTAGATACACCTGTGGTTCCACCTGTATACTGAAGTAAGATTACATCTTCAGGGTCTCCTGTTACGGTGTTGAGTTTATATTTCTTTCCTTGTACTAAAGCCTCTTTAAAAGAGTCGGTATTGTTTAGGTTAAAGGCTGGTACCATTTTTTTAACCTTGCGAACCACAAAGTTGGTTAGTACACCTTTTACACCTCCTAATAACTCTCCAATACTAGTAACTACAATATTTTTGATGCCTGTATCATTTATGATTTTTTCCAAATTATGGGCAAAGTTTTCACAAATGACAATAGCTTTTGCTTCCGAGTCTTTGAATTGATGATGCATTTCACGTGCCGTGTACAAAGGGTTAGTGTTGACTACTACTAGTCCAGCCCTTAGTGCACCAAACAAGGCAATAGGATATTGTAATAAGTTGGGCATCATCAAGGCAATTTTATCTCCTTTTTCTAAGCCTTTTTGCTGAAGATATGCTCCAAAAGCGGTCGACTTAACGTCTAATTCTTTAAAGGTGATCTGTGCCCCCATACATTTAAAGGCGATTTGCTCGGGATACTTTTTGAATGTTTCTTCTACCATAGACACTAGTGTTGGATAAGTGTCTGGATTTATTTTCACTGGAACTCCAGATGGATAGTTCTCTAACCAAATTTTATTTTCGCTCATACTATGATTTATTTATTATTGCTGCCTTCATTATATCGTGGGCTAAAGGCGATTTTTTGCTAGATAACAAAATAGTAAATATAAAGTTAGGTACAAAAACAGGTACTTAAAAAGACTTTTTTGTTCGAGTATTTTTAAAAAATGATGACTACTATTTGTAGGTTAAGAAACTTTACTTTATTTTTGCCCCACTTTTAGAGTAATTAAGTAGAAAATCGTTTAAAGCGAAATAAAATGAAAAGAACGTACCAACCATCACGAAGAAAGAGAACGAATAAGCATGGATTCAGATCCAGAATGAGTAGTAAGAATGGTAGAAAGGTGCTTGCTCGTCGTAGAGCTAAAGGACGTGCTAAACTTACGGTTTCAGACGAAAGACGTTTGAAGTAATCAATAGGTAGCTATTGTTCTTTGGAATGGGGTATAATTGAAATTATACCCCTTTCCTGTTTCTAGATTAAAAAAGGAGGGCTAAAAAGCCCTCCTTTTTTAATTATTGAAGTTGATCGCCACGCATTGCTCTGTATTTTTCTCTAGCCTCCACAGCATACACAGAACCCGTAAATTCAAGGAATAATCGCTCGTACAGGTTTTTGGCTTTTTCTGGTTCATTGAGTTTTGTTTCATACAATTGCGCTAATTTAAACATGGCATTATCTGCTCGGATTTCTTCCACATGCTCGGTAATAATTCGTTCATAAAGTTCAGCAGCTCGTTTATAATCTTGTTGTTCTTCAAACATATTCGCCTGGAAATAGTACACATCATCTTGAAGGCTATGATTAGGGAATTGGACTAATAGTTGATTAAATGCCTCATTGGCTGCTTCAAATTTATTTTGGAAGATTAACATTTCAGCATCCGCAAATAGCTGCAGGCTTTGTTCAGTCGTGTCTAGGCCTAAATTGTCCATTATAAATACGGATATATCCAAGGCATCATTAGATATCAATTTAGACGTTGAATTTTTTAATACATCGAACTGTGCTTGTGCCCAAGTAAAATCTCCATTGAAATAGGAAAGTCGTGCATTTCTTAATCTTGCTTCATGGCCTAATATTCCTTGACCAAAATCCTTGTCCACTTGTGAATAGAGTAGAGTCGATTCCCAGATTTCGCCAGTCATTAGGTAGTAATCGGCCAAGCTTAGTTTAGCCTCTGCTTCAGCAGAAGGATCTAGACCTTGTAATTGGAGTAACTGCGTCAGAGTCTCAATAGCCTTTGGTATATCATTCAAGTATAAAGCCTCCAATTCTGCTAACTCAATAATAATGTATACCGTTCTTGGATTGAAACCTAGTTTGTTGAGGAAGTCGTAATATTGGGACACTAGGGATTGAATGTCTTCTGCTGCATAGTTGGGGTCTGCTTCAATTTTCTTTCTTTTAGCATACAAATTCCATTTTTGAGCATCAAAGAAATAAGGGGAGTATTGACTCTTCTCGGTAACTATATATTCGAATGCTCTAGAGGCTACCTCCCAATCTTCGTCCTCAGCGGCTATTTGTCCAATATTATATACTCGGCCTCCTTCTTCCTCATTCCTTTTATCTAATGCGATCATTTGTCTTAAGGCGTTTTTATAATCTTTACGTTGTATAAAAACCCAAGCTAGCATCTCATTGAATGCATAGACTGATGTATTGGATTGTACTCTCTGATAGAGTTGATTTTGAAGTTCTAGATAGTCCTGTTCAGCGAAGAAGCGTTGGAATATGGTTTGTATGGAGGTCATCCGCGATTCCTGATAGGCAATGGCATCTAAGTAAGCAGTGATCATCTCTTGTGTATTACCCATTCTTCTGTGCAGGTCTGCTTGGTAATAGGCAAAGATGTTTTTGTCTTTTAATAATTCTGCTCCTTGCTCATAGGTTTTAACAGCCCAGTCATATTTAGTGATTTTGTTGAATGCTTGCGCTAAACGAATGATTTGGTGCCGTTCCTTAGGTAAATTGGCTAAAGCATTGTTGTATTGTTTTTCTGCTTTTTCAGGCTTGAATTGTAGTTCATAAATATTTCCAAGTATGACACTCCAACTAACGGACATAGGCCGCTCTTTTATTATATTCTTTAAGTCTTTTTCTGCTTGATCAAATTCTTCTAGATATACTAGGCAATCGATGTACCTTCCAAAATAGTATTCATTATTTTTTTGTGCATTATACAGTTTCAAATAAAGCGTTCCAGCTTTTTCAAACTCGCCATCATTATAGTATTGCTGCGCCAGTTTAGACTCTTGGGCGGAAAGGCTAGTGATAGCAAAAAAAGATAAGAATATTAATCCTATATAATACTTCATGTTGAACATACTATTGTATATCGATTGGATTGAATAACCAAGATAGGTTAAAACATAACAACTGAAAGGTCAAATTTATTAATTGTAAGGTAGATTTTAATTTTTATAGATGTAGTTCCACAAAAAAAGAGGTCTTCATGACCTCTTTTTTCAAATTTAAATACTGAATATGATGGGTAAGGTGTATTGAACCCTTACTGCCTTTCCTCTCTGGGTACCGGGTGTCCATTTGGGCATTTCGTTAACTACTCTCACGGCTTCATTATCTAATGATTTATGTACACCTCGAAGTACTTTCGTGGTTGAAACTGAACCATCTTTTTCAATTACAAAGCTGACGATTACCTTGCCTTGTATTCCTTTGTTTTTAGCCTTTTTTGGATAAACAACTTTTTCTGAAAGGAAGGTTATTAGATTTTTGTTAGAACATGTCTGCGCATCAGCTTCTGCTTCTTCTGCACAACCTTGAAATCTAGGGGCCTTTTCAACCGCTACAAATAATGGTTCTTGATCCCTTGATGTTGGGTTTTGTGCATTTGCTTGAATACATCCGAATAACAGTAAGGATGCAAAAATTAGTCGTTTCAAAAATTTGAATTAATTATAGTTACGTGTTGAATTTATTCGTTTTCCTAATATAGATAATTGTATAATGATCAATAGACTTACACTGGCTAGGAGATAACTTACAATACCTATATAGATGATTAACGATTGAATATGGTCTTTCATAAGGTTCTTGATTAATGAAGTGTAAAACTCACAGGTAGCGTGAATTGGACTCTGACAGCCCTACCTCTTTGTTTACCTGGGGTCCACTTAGGCATCTCATTTATCACTCTTAATGCTTCTTCATCACAACCTCCTCCAATACCTCTTAGGATATTGGCAGAACTGATACTTCCATCTTTCTCTACTACAAAAGAGATAATAACTCTACCTGAAATACCATTTTCTAAAGCTATTCGAGGATAGTTTAAATGTTCTCCTAAGTAGGCAAAAAGTGCTTCATTAGCGCATTGTTTTTGTTGTGCTTTATCATTCAACTCACATGTGCCGAAATAAGGATTCTCCTCTACAATTTTGAAAATCTTTTCCACATCTCGTTTAGGTGGATCGTACTTTGGGACTGCTTTATGTTGAGCAGGTTCATTCATTACGCGGCCCATAGTCACTCCAACTGGTACGGGTGGCGTAATCAAAGCAACAATAGTATCTGGTTTAATGGGATCCCCTTCTATTACATTAAATCGTATAGGATCTGGCTTAGGTAGTTCTTTCTTTACACTTGGAGTCCTAGGTGGATCTTCCATTGCTATAATATCACCATAGTAAATATCTACAAATTCAATCTCTTGAATAGGCTTTGCTAATAGCGTCCAATTCAAGCTAAGGTATACAAACAGGCAGGATAGAAATAAGCCTAGACCAAAGGATCTTCCTCTTGATTTAAGTACTTGATATTGTCTATATTTTCTGATGCTTTGTTGCCTATTGCGCTTAGCTAAAACCTGAGGTCTTTTTAAGTATAAGCGACTTATTACAATGGCCCCAAACACAATCAAAAGAATAAGCACTAGGGATAGTATGGGACTAATTGGATTATGGAATGACCAACTCATAAGCATTATTTTTACGATGAAAAAATAGTTTCTGGTCCTTTTTAAGAGGCAGAAATTATAGTTGGATCCAATGATCAATGTTTTATTGATCAATAAGGTAACTCAGTAATAAGCTACCTGAACGTTCAATATATAGATGTGGAAAGTAAGGATTGTGGTGTGCAGAAGGGAAATAAAAAAAGCTTCGATTTGCATCGAAGCTTTTTTGTTTTTTTATTGAAGTGTAAAGGCAACTGGAAGGGTAAATTGAACACGAACAGGTCGTCCTCTTTGTTTACCGGGATTCCATTTAGGCATGTTTTCAACAACTTCTTTAGCTGCTTCATCACATCCCCCTCCGATTCCACGAAGTACTTTTACATCTGTGATACCACCATCTTTTTCTACTACGAAAGATAAAATAACACGGCCTGTAATACCGTTTTCTCTCGCAATCACTGGGTATTCCAAGTTTTCACTTAGATACTTGAAAAGCTTTGAGTCTGCACAGGTCTTGCGATCTGCTTTTTTCTCTTTTTCACACCCAGGGAAAAGTGGCGCATCTTCCACTACTTGGAAGATCTTGTCCACCTTCGGTTTCGGAGGTGGTGGTGGAGGAGGTGGAGGAGCTGTCTCCTTTGGTGCCTCTACTATAGTTTCTTCCGTAATAGTATTATCAACGAATTCTATTTCTTCTTCAATTTCTACCTCATCTGGTACCTCTTCAATCACCGGAGGTGGTGGTGGAGGAGGTGGAGGAGGTGGTTCCGCAGTTCTTGGTGTCTCCATTTCGATGATTTCATCCACTTCGAACATATCACCTACATCAGTGTACGCTTGAGCCTTCTCTGTCCAGTTAAAGGCAAAGACTATAAATGAAATGGCAAGCAATAGTGAGAAACTAAGTACAGGTCCTCTTAAAGAAAATACGTCTACTGATGCATATTTCTTTCTGCCTGTAGTAAAGCTTTTAGGATCATCCTGTGGCTTTGACTTCAGGGCTTTTTTAGACTCTGAACTTAAGTAACTACGGAGTGCGAAAATTACAATCAGGACAAGTGCCGCCACTCCTAAGAATATGACAAACGGACTTGTATTAATCTGCAGATTCCAATCCATAATTTAATGTTTAAAAAAAAGTTTCTTAATCAATATCATTCCCGCCAAAGCTCCAAGAGCATTGGCTATAATATCTGACCATTCAAAAAATCTTCCTGGAAAAAAAGCAAATTGCAGGATTTCCATGAGGATTCCAAAGGCCAAGCAAAATAGAAATATTTTAGCATTTGCCCAATTTTTAAAAGCCATTAAGCAAAGTCCGCTTAATATTGCGTACATGCCGAAGTGACCTATTTTATCTATTGGGAGGTCTTCTAGAAATCCTTTGGGTACCTGTAGGCTTGGATTCCAAGACAAGTAAAGGATTAATAAACACCAAAGTGCAACTAAAATGCGATACCTGTCAAACATTTTCAATGATCATTATTGGGTAGATGCACCATACTTTAAAAAAGGTGTGTGCACACAAAAAAAAATTATCCAATGAGTGCTTCGTAGTCCGCTTTGCTCAACAAGGCATCTACATCTGCAGGATCATTTACTTTTATTTTTACTATCCAACCAGCTCCTTCAGCATCTTCATTAATGATGCCAGGATTATCTCCATCGTCTTCACTTATTTCAGCATTAAACTCTAAAATCTCTCCTGCAACTGGTATAAAAAGATCTGAAGTAGTCTTCACAGCCTCAACTGTTCCAAATACATCACCTGCTTCTAAGCTTTCACCTACTGTATCTACTTCTACGTAAACGATCTCTCCTAATTCGCCTTGTGCGAAATTCGTAATGCCTACAGTGGCTACATCACCATCTAGAGTAATCCACTCGTGATCTTTCGTATATTTCATGTCAAATAAATATGGTTTAAAAACTCGGATAAATATATAACTAAATATATACTTATTCGAAGTTTGAACATGATTATTTGGACATAAAAAAAGCCACCCGAAGGCAGCTTAATTTTATGCATTTTCTTTTACATAATTTTTTATCCATTCGGTGGTCAAAGATTTCGGTCTTTCTAGTGGTAGACCTAGTGCTCTGGACCAACATTGAGCGGCTAAAACTCCTAAGGCTCTTGATACGCCGAATAATACGGTATAGAAGCTATATTCAGACATACCGTAATGGACTAGAAGTGCACCGGAGTGTGCATCTACGTTTGGCCATGGATTTTTAACCTTACCCAAACCTTTTAATATTTCTGGTACTACATCGAAAATATTCCAAACTACATTTACAATGTCGTCGTCTTGAATATATTGTTCAGCATATACTTTTTGAGCAACAAAACGAGGATCTGGTCTTCTTAATACCGCATGACCATAACCAGGGACAACCTTTCCAGCGTTTAGTGTTTCATTTACATATTCAGCAATCTGCTCTTTGGTAGGTGTTTTTGTTCCAAGCTTCTCTAGCATTTCAAAGATCCACTTAATAACTTCTTGGTTTGCTAGACCATGAAGTGGACCAGCTAATGAACCCATACCTGCTGCAAATGACAAATAAGGATCACTTAGAGTAGAACCTACTAAATGCACCGTATGCGCCGATGCGTTTCCACCTTCATGATCTGCATGGATAGTAAGATATAGACGCATTAAATGTTTGAAGTCAGGATGGTTCATACCCAGCATATGAGCGAAGTTTGCTGCCCAGTCTAGATTATTATCAGCTTCGATGTGTTCATCGTTGTGATACGTTTTTCTATAAATATGAGCGGCAATGCCAGGAAGCTTAGCAATCAAATTCATGGTATCCTCATAAGTCGCTTCCCAATATTCCTTCTTGTTCATCCCTTCATTATAACGCTTAGCAAAAATACTATCGTTTTGAAGGGATGTAATACCCAATATAAATTGAGTCATCGGGTGTGTAGTCTTAGGTAGGTTGTTTAACAACTCCTTAGTGTGGGCAGGAATAGCAGATCTAGAAGCCCATTCCTTGGCTAACCATTCTACTTCCTCTTCTGTTGGTACTTCACCAACTAACATCAACCAAAATAGTCCTTCTGGTAAGGGTTCTTTACCATCAGGGCCTTTAGGTAATACTTCTTTTAGTTCGGGGATAGAGTAGCCTCTAAAACGTATCCCTTCAATTGGATCTAATTGGGAAGTCTCCCAAACCATCATTTTTACGCCTCTTGCACCTCCATACACCTGACTTAAAACAACTTCATCAACTTTCATTGAACCATGCTCTTTGAGCATAGATTTGATTTCAGTAGCAAGTGCGGATGCTTTTTCTTTAAACTTCTGCTTTAATGGATCCATTTATGTGTAATAATATTTTTGTGTATTAAGTAATGTAAATAGTCTTTTAATTTTCAGCTAATGCTAATGCTATATCTTGTTCAGATTTACCGGCTTGTTCGTATTCTGATCTTACTAAATAATCAGAGGTACGCACCCTACCCATCAATGATCTGAATTCTTTTTCTTGATCTTCTCTAAGGATTAAAGATATACCACCAAAAAATCCATTTCTAATGGCATTCCTTTTTTGGATGTATAAATTTATATCTGTTGTTTTCAGCTGACTTACTTCAGCAATTTGGTTTTCTCTTCGTTCTATGATTCGTTGTAGTTCTGCATTTTGTTTTTGATCTAAGCTCAAGTAAGCAGAGATTTCTTCCTGGTTATTTGGGTATTCAACACCTTTGTATGTTCCCTGAGCATGCAAATTAAGTGTAAAAAGTATGGCTAAAAGTGAAGCGTAAAATTTCATATGAACTGCATTTATTTATGACACGCTAAATTACGATTTTATGTGAAAATAAGAAGTTTAAGATTTGCCTATTTCTTTGATGCCAATCAACTTTGTAAAAAATTTTACTGAAATAAGTTAGATTTACCTCAAAAGTGTGATTTCTTATGATGGTAATGGTTCAAGACAAAATTGTTTCTTCTGCCTTATTTGATGAAAAGTTTGCATGTAATCTTAATGCCTGCAAAGGTGCTTGTTGTTGGGAAGGGGATTATGGAGCGCCTTTAGAGCAAGAGGAATTGGAGGTTTTAGAATCATTGTACCCATTGTATAAGCCTTTCCTGTCGCCGGAAGGAATAGAACGAATAGAGCAGGAGGGTTTTTATGAAATAGTTGCTGAAAATGGACTTCCCGCAACTACTTTAATGCAAAATGGAGCCTGTGCTTATTTGACCTATAATGCGGATGGATCTGGTTATTGTGGAATAGAAAAAGCCTTTCACGCTGGAGCTATTGATTACCAAAAGCCCATTTCTTGTCATTTGTATCCTGTCCGCGTAAATAAAAACGAATCACTTGCATTCGAAGCATTAAATTATGATGTATGGGATATCTGCAGTGCAGCTTGTACCAAAGGCGCTCAGGAGTCCATTAGAGTGTATGAATTTGCTAAAGATGCGCTCATCCGAAAATATGGTCCTGCTTTTTATGATGAATTGGATGCAGTTGCTCGAGATTTAAAAAGCGAAAATTAGTTTTCATACCTATATTTGGCATATTTAAATTCTCCTTTTGAAAAAAGGTGCAAACACATTACATTTGCAAGGCTTTTTAGGTTAAAAAGTCTAATATAAGCTAATATTACACTCGATTTAAATATAACTTATTGATTTTCAGTTTTGTGGGTTATCCCACAGCTAACTATTACAGTTTAAATTATGATACAGAAGATTCGAAATAACATGTCTTGGCTCCTTATTCCACTAGTGGGGCTTGCTTTGTTATCTTTTATACTAATGGATGCACAGTTTTCATTAGGTGGCGGAGCGAATGAAGTTGGAGCAATCAATGGTGAGTCCATTAGCTACGAAACATTTAATGACAAACTTAGATCCGCATATCGTGGCCAATCTACTGGACATGATCAAGTGAACCAAGTTTGGTCTTACTTCTTAGATACAGAAGTTGTATGTAAAGAAGCGAGAGCTATGGGACTTGGAGTAAGTGATGCTGAGATGGAAGAATTGTTATATGGCGTTAATAAAAGCCCTATTATCATTCAAGCCTTTTCAAACCCACAAACAGGTCAATTAGACCAACAAGCATTAGAAGCTTACCGTACTGGTACTAATCTTGACGGAACAGAGATGGCAACAGATCAATTGAAATGGTGGTCATATGTTCAGGAACTTGTAGCTAATGAAAAGCTAAAAGAGAAATACGTAAATATTGCAACCAAAGGTATGTATGTACCAACTTGGGAGGCTGAATTGCTTGCTCAGAGAAATGCAGAGTCAGTTGATTTTGCTTACGTTAAAATTCCTTATTTGAATATTGATGACAGTAAGGTGAATGTAACGGATGCAGATTACAAAAGATACATCAAGGAGAATCAAACTAAGTTAGAGGCTCCAGAAGAACAACGTCGTGTAGCCTTCGTTTCCGTTGATATTGTTCCTACAGCTCAAGATAGCTTAGATATTAAAAATGAGGTGGCAGAGATTGGTACTCGAATGGCTGCTGCAGAAGATGATGCGCAATTTGCTCAATCATATGCAGGAGAATACACAGATGCATATGTAGAGTATAGCACGCTTAATTCAGCTATTCAGGAAGAAATAGAAAATGCAGCTCCAGGTACAGTTGTAGGTCCTTATTTTGATGGGACTCAATACAGAGTAGCAAAGGTATTAGATAAAAAAGTCATTGCGGATTCTGTTCGTGCTCGCCACATTTTGTTGAGAGCTAATACACAGGAAGAGGCACTTGCTGCAACTCAAACGTTGGAGACATATAAAAGCCAGGTGGAGAATAATGAAATGTCTTTTGATTCACTAGCTATTCAATATAGTGCAGATGGTTCTGCATCCAGTGGTGGTGACTTAGGAATGGTTGGCAGAAGAACAGGATTTGTTGCTCCTTTTGAAAACGCTATTGTATACAACTTAGAGGAAGGTGAAATGGAGATTGTATACACGCAATTTGGTGTGCACTTAATCCAAGTTACTGACAAGAAATATATCTCTAATGATGAGATGGTGAAAGTATCATATGTTGGAAGAAACATCATTCCTTCAAGCGAAACATTGGATAATGCGGAAGCAATTGCGATCAACTTTACTGATGCCGCTGATATTGATGAAATGAGAACAATGGCAAGTGAGCAAAATTTAGTTGTTCGTACTTCAAATGCATTCAAATCCTTTGATAATTTCCTTTCAAATTTAGGAACTGGTGGAGATGCTAGAAATATCATTCGATGGGCATTTGGAAATGACAGAACGGTTGGTACTGATGTTCAACCAGGTGATGTAGCTTCTAGGTTGTATACCTTTAATAATCCAGTTACTAATGCTACGGATAAATTTGTTGTGGTAGCCTTAGAGTCTGTTGTTGGAAAAGGTGTCCCTTCAGTTGCTGAAGCAAAAGTTTCTAGTGAGCTGAATGTTATCAATATGCTTAAAGGTGAATTGATGCAATCAGAAATAACTGGAACCAACCTTGCAGATATTGCACGTGAGTATGGTGTAGCGGTTGATACAGCTTCAAATGTTTCATTCTCAGCTGGATTAATCAATGGTTTGGGATCTGAACCAAAAGTTATTGCAAAGGCATTTAATGCTACTCCTGGTCAAGTATCAGAAGTGATTGTTGGAAAGTCAGGTGTATTTGTAATACAGCCACTTAGTACACCAAGAACTGGTCAGGCGGATGCTAGTAGTGTAAAGCGTTCTAGTGTTACACAATTAGCTGGTCAAGTAAGCACAAGATTAGTAAATGATGCTAAAGCAAGTGCAAAAGTAGAATCACAACTATCCAAGGTATATTAATCTTTAGGGATAGACAGTAATATAAAAAAGGTGAGTAGTTTTACTGCTCACCTTTTGTATTTTGTAGAGACAGACCATAAATCTATGCAGCAAGATCGTTTTTTTCTACCCAAAACTAGGTTGGATGCCATGCAACAAAAAGGCTATTTTTTGTGGCCCATGGAAGTCCTAAAGCAAGTCTTTCAAACCTTGACAGAGGATAAGGGGCGACTGGTATTACCATTTTTATTTTTATTGGGTTTAGCGGAGGTGGTTAGCATGTTTGGGTACTGGGCGGTATGGTTGCTCAATGTTTTCCTTGATCCTTTTGTGGTTGCTTTCGTTTTATTTCAACTAATGAACAAGCGGGTTCAACTTCAAACTGATTTCGCTGGATTAATTAAAGCTAGGTGGCAGGCACTGCTTGGGATGAACCTTTTGTATTATTTAATACTACTTGTAATAGCTTCTCCAATCATTTTTACTTTGTGGAATTATAATATTCTGGATCAATTTGATCAAGAGGGATTTGATATTAATGCAGCATTGGAGGCCTTGCCAGAGCGCATATCAATGATTTTCTCTATTATACTTTTTGTGATTTTATTCTTGTTGATTAGTTTTTGGTGGAGTACAATTTTGGTCCTCTTCTTTGATCTTAACCCTGTACAGGCCATACAAAAGAGTTTCTTATTGGTCAATAAACGATTGGGGCGTCAGATAAACATTGCCTTGTTTATTGGTCTAATCTTTTTACTGATACAGACCTTTATTGCCTCTTTTATTGGATTGCCTTCTTGGGCTCAAAAAGCTATAGGCTTGGTAAGTATGGGCTTTTTGAATGTGTATATCTATATCATGATATTTGAGACTTTTGCTCAAGCTTATTTTTATCTGCCGGTTGTGATTAAGAAAAAAGAGGAAGAAGAATCTAGAGATCAAGATTAATCCTCCATGGTGTCCTCCTTACTATCCTTATGGTCTTGCTCTTGGTTATTCAAGACTATTAGCAGGATGGTTTCAATCTTTGTATTGGTTACAGCTTCGATAATGAATTTGTAATTTTCTAGGTAGATTTCACCAGCAGCTTCAGGAATATTTTCAGTGGTCATAACTAAATACCCCGACAAGGTGTGATAGTCTCCAGATGGGAAACTGAGTTCAGGGTATTTCTCTGTTATTTTATCTAATTCTAGTCTTCCAGAGAATCGATATGTAAATTCATCTAATTTTTCATTGATATAATCTGGTGCATCATGCTCATCTGCAATCTCTCCAAAGATTTCTTCTAGGATATCCTCTAAGGTGATAATTCCGGCTGTTCCTCCAAATTCGTCCACTACACAGGCAATGGATATATTATTCTTGATGAATTGATTCATCAATTGTCTAACGTGCATGGATTCTGG
>CAXQNQ010000222.1:0-6880 GCA_964225135.1 Mesoflavibacter profundi | reverse complement strand
TTAGGTTAGCTTTTCTTAATGCCTCTGCCGTATAAACGGTATCTGGTGTTGCAGAAAGGAAATTACCACCCATGGCAAAGAAAACTTTTGCCTTACCTTCATGTAAGGCCTGAATAGCATCCACTACCGCATAGCCATGTTTACGTGGGGAGGTAATCCCAAAAGTCTCGTCCAATTTATCCAAAAAAGCATCCTTTGGCGCTTCCCAAATACCCATTGTACGATCTCCTTGAACATTAGAATGTCCTCGCACGGGACAGGTTCCTGCACCAGGTTTACCAATACTTCCCTTTAGTAAAAGCAAGTTGACAACTTCTTTAATGTTGTCCACCGCATTCACATGTTGGGTCAATCCCATAGCCCAACAGATAATGATTTTTTTCTTTTGGATAAATAACTGCCCCAATGTTCGAACTAAGTCCTCCTCCAATCCTGTATCCTCAACTAAAGCATCAAAATCATAGGTCTTAATATCTTTTACTAAGGACTCGTAGCCTGCTGTATGTTCTTCTATAAACTCTAAATCAAAGACAGTACCGGGTGCTTTGGATTCTTCCTCCCACATTAAAGCCATTATGGCTTTGAATAAGGAAATATCCTGATTGATTCGTACCTGTAAGAACAAATCACTCAAAGCAGTTCCACCACTGACCATTTTGAAAGGCCTTTGTGGATTGGTAAATTTGATCAAACCTGCTTCGGGTAAAGGATTTATTGAAACAATTGTTCCTCCATTTTCTTTACACTTCTCTAGTGCCGACAGCATTCTAGGGTGATTGGTACCTGGGTTTTGTCCAACTACAACAATCAACTCAGACTCATGTAAATCTTGTAAGGTTACAGATCCCTTTCCAATTCCTACCGACTGGCTCAACCCAACTCCAGAACTTTCATGACACATATTGGAACAGTCGGGAAGGTTATTCGTACCAAATTCACGTACAAATAATTGATATAGGAATGCGGCCTCATTGGAAGTTCTACCAGAAGTATAAAAAACAGCCTCGTCTGGAGATTCCAAGCCATTTAATTCTTCAGCAATTAAGCTAAAAGCATCATTCCAACTAATTGGTCTATAGTGCGTTTCATCTTCAAAGATGACCATGGGCTCTTTTAGCCGGCCTTTTTTGCCAATTTCAAAATCCGACCATTCGGACATACTGGCCACAGTGTTTTTTTCAAAGAAAAATCTATCTATAGACTTGTTTGTAGCTTCCTCAGCTATGGCTTTCATTCCATTTTCACAATACTCACCGAAAGCGGATCGGTCATCATCTGGATCTGGCCAGGCACAACCTGGACAATCAAACCCTCCTTTTTGGTTGACCTTAAACATAGTTTTTACCGCGGCGCTTGGGTTCATATATTTGAATGCATGTCCCATTGCTGCAACAATTGCAGGTGCACCTACAGCATTTTTCTTAGGATTACTTAAATGAATTCCAGTAAATTCTTCTGGAGGAATAGCTTTTATCTCTTGCTCCTGAGCAGCCTCTTGAGATACTTTTTCCTTTTCCATATCATCCATATCCATAGTGTTTTCTTAATTTGAGCTTATGTACTATCTGTTAATGGATTGCACATAAGTTGAGCCTAAAATACAACCCTTTGTTGGGCTGAATAAATATTCATTCTGTTTTCTTTTAAAAATCCAATTAGAGTCATATTATTTTCTTCAGCAAAGGCCACTGCCATTGAGCTAGGTGCACCAATAGCTATGACCATTGGAAATCCAGCCATCATAGCTTTATGTACCATTTCAAAACTGGTTCTCCCACTCAGCAAAATTGCTTTGTTTGTAAAGGGAGGATGCTCTTTTTCTAGTAAACTACCTACCACTTTATCTAAGGCATTGTGCCGTCCAACATCCTCTTTAAGTACTTCAATTAATCCCTTTGCATTGATAGCAGCAACTGCATGTAAGCCTCCAGTTAAATTGAAAGCTGATTGCTCGTTTAGTAATTGACTCTTGAGATTCCAGATCGCATTTTTTTCTAATTGAATGCCTATTCTAGGTAATATATAACATGAATGTTGTAGAGATTCTAAGGTGTCTTTTCCACAAAACCCGCAACTACTATTGGAAATCAAATTGCGGTTGTTTCCTAATGGACTAAAGGAACATTGTTTGGATAAAAAAACTATGGCCTTATCTATCTTTTCTTCTTCAAATGCATTGTCAACTAGTTGAATTTTTTCTATTTGGTCTACTCCTGAAATAATGCCTTCTGCAAATAGTAACCCAATAACGAGACTCCTATCTGCCCCAGGCGTCCGCATTAAAACACTGAATTGATGTGTTAACCATTGAGTGCCATCCCAGTATCTTAAACTCAAGTCCAAGGGCGATTCTGTAGCCAATACATCTATCCCTTCCTTTATCTCATCAGGATAAAGCACTTTAATCTCAGCCTCTGAAACAACGCGATTATGAATTAACCGCAGCTTTGATCTGCTATTATCTTCCATTCTTCCTCTATTTTTTGCCATAAAAGGGTGAAATATCCATCAAGCGTATCCGTCTGACGATACAATTCAAACCCACCAATCATGTAGCAATATTCAGGGGACAATGATTTCAGTTCAATAATCTCAAACTCCAATTGACCCATTGCATCTGCATCTGGATAGTTTTTTTTGTAATTGCTTAATGTTTGATCCCATCCGTAAGTCAGACCACTAGATCCTACAAAGGTCAATGCTTCACTCTTCCAATAGCCTTGCATGAAAGTTGCTGGATCTGCAGTAGACCAAGCTTTTTCTTGCATAGCCATAACTGCTTTAATAGCCTCAAAATCCTCGGAAGGATCGTAGCTTACCGGTTCTGTAGATGACTGCTGATTTACATCCCCTGTAGCATGTTCGTTGGTGCACGCATAGGATAAGCAAACCAATACAATTAAGCTTTTGAATAACTTAGATTTCATACTTCATATTTTGAATCAAAATAAACAATATTCACTAAAATGCATCCTAAGGTGTGCTTAGATCTTGATTGCTGGATCAACTACAACACCATTACCGAATTCATCTGCAAGTTCTACCTTACCTTTATGAAGCGTAACTCCCAGGGCAGGATCATTATTGATTAACAACATGGAGTCCAAGTCTATAAAATCTGCATGAGATGCCAGTTGAGCCGCGGCAGATAAGCCAATGGAAGATTCTGTCATACATCCAATCATCACTTTTAAGCCCATAGTTTGGGCTTGTTTAATGGCAGAAATAGCAGGAGTTATACCCCCAATTTTTTGAAGCTTGATATTAATCCCATCAAACAGATCTGCACATTTATTTAAATCTTGTGCATCATTAAAACTTTCATCTGCAATTAGTGGCGTATTTAATCTATCCTTTAACTGTATCATATCTTGTTCTGATTCTAATGCTAAAGGCTGTTCAACCATACTTATACCAAGTTGAGCCAATTGAGGGATAACGCGCAGGGCTTCCTGAATATTCCAAGCTGCATTGGCATCGATAAATATTTGAGCATTAGTTATCTCTCTTATTTCTTGTACGAGCTCTACAGGATTCTGCTTACCCATCTTTAACTTGTAAATAGGCCAAGGCTTAGACAATATCCCATCGATAACTTTACTTATATCGTCAATTCCAAGGGTAAAACAAGAAGGATTTTTAATACGATCAGAGCTTTTTATCTGTTGAAAGGTTTTCTTCTGATTAACTCTACCATACAAGTCCCAACATGCCTCATCCAGCGCACATCTAATAAATGGTTGATCAGGAAATAGCTGCAACCACTTGTCATACATATCTAATGGATGCTCTAGTTTAGTTTCTTCAATCAGGGATTGTTTGTCTACGATATTTTTTTGTGCAGCTGCACAAAAAACATGATAAAAACTATTGGTCGTTAATTCACCCCAACCTGTTACATGCTCAAAGCTTAAGCCAACTAAAAGGGCATCCTGTTTTGTTCTTCGCTCCCTAGAAATTTGAAAGGGTGTATTGTATTCGTAAGAATATGGTTTCAAGGTGAGTTTCATCATAAAGTGTTATGGAACAAAAAACGAGTTACTTAAATACTTATGCGACTGAATATAAATAAAAAAGAGGTTTGCTCAAAGAACAAACCTCTTTTGTCGGGGCGGCAGGATTCGAACCTGCGACCCCCTGGTCCCAAACCAGGTGCGCTAACCGGACTGCGCCACGCCCCGAAAGTGCGGTGAGAGCGGGATTCGAACCCGCGGTACCCCGTTAAGAGTACGTCGGTTTAGCAAACCGGTGGTTTCAGCCACTCACCCATCTCACCAATTTAAATTTGCTTCTCATTTGAAGCGCGACAAAGGTAAAATATGGATTCAACTTATGCAAGTAAAAACATGAAAAAATCTATATAAACTTACGCTTATCGATTACTGTCCAGACTCATCTTTATTTGCTTTTCTAGATCAGCAACTGTGTCTTGGAAAATCATGTTTGTATCTAACAAATCTTGTACAGCATTACAAGAATAAATAACCGTAGAGTGATCTCTCCCTCCAAAGGTTTCTCCAATGGCTTTTAATGATTTGTCAGTCATCTTTTTAGCTAAATACATGGACAATTGTCTCGCAATAACGATTTGACGCTTTCGAGTTTTATCAGCCAGTTTATCTACCGGCACATCGAAATGTTTTGCTACCAATTGTTGAATATATTCAACTGTGATTTCTTTATTGATGTGCGAAACAAAATTCTTGATTACTTGCTTCGTTAATTCAATATCAATATCTCTATTTACCAAAGACGATTGAGCCACTAAAGAGATTAATACTCCTTCTAACTCTCGAATATTGGACTTAATATTAAAGCAAATGAATTCAGTTACGTCTTTTGGTAGATCTATACCCTCTTTCATCATTTTTGATCCCAAAATGGCCATCCTAGTTTCAAATTGTGGTGCCTGCAAATCAGCAGAAAGTCCCCATTTAAAACGAGAAATCAACCGCTCCTCCATACCCTTCATATCTTTTGGTGGACGATCTGAAGTTAAAATGATTTGCTTTCCACTTTGATGGAAAGTATTGAAGATGTGGAAAAAGATTTCCTGTGTTTTAAGTTTATTTTCTAAGAATTGAATATCATCTACAATGAGTACATCAAGCATTTGATAGAATCGCAAGAAATCACTGATTGTATTGTTTTTTATCGATTCAATAATCTGATTAGTAAACTTCTCTGATGAAACAAACAGCACATTTTTATCGGGGAAATTATCTTTCACCTGATTTCCAACAGCATGTGCGAGGTGGGTTTTACCTAAACCTACATCTCCAAAAATAACAAGTGGATTAAAAGCCGTTCCTCCAGGTCTTTTAGCTACTGCCAATCCCGCTGATCGAGCTAATCTATTACAGTCACCTTCAATAAAAGAATCGAATGTGTAATCTACCCTCAATCTAGAATCAATATTTAATTTTTTGATGCCAGGAATTACAAAAGGATTTTTTATGGCGTCTTTATCCAATATTGGATTGGATGCTGCCTGTTCACTCATCCTCTTGACAGGATGTTTTCCAGAATTTTGAATTTTATTCGTTTGACCAGAGGCAGTTTTATTCATCAGAATTTGATATTCTAATCGTCCTCCATCACCTAATTCTTTTCGAATAGTCTTTTTTAATAGAGCAACATAGTGCTCTTCTAGCCATTCGTAGAAAAACTTATTAGGAACTTGAATAGTTAAAGCCTCTTTATTCAACTTAACTGGTTTGATAGGTTCAAACCAAGTTTTAAAGCTTCTTGCATTGATGTTTTTACGAATTATATCCAAGCAAGCGTCCCACACTGATACATGATCTCTTGTCATCTCAAAGAAGTAAGAATGTTAACCAAGGTAACTTGGCATAGTTTAAAGCATCTAAATAAGTCGAATGGTAATGATAAAATGAGTGTCTATTTACATCTTACCAGGGCTGTTTTGTAAAAGTGCGTTTTTTAAAATTGTATTCCAAAAAAATCAGAGATGGGCTAATTGGGGAAAAAAACTTTCAGAAAGTTGGAACTTCTTTTTTTCCCCTCTGAAAACCCTTACTTTTCAACAATAATTCAACACTTTTAACAGTTTTCCACATTTTACAAAAAAATGTGGAAAACTCGCACTAATTGAGAAAAATATTTGAGTTTCAGATGTGGAAAAAAAACTCAAAAAAAATGCACCTGATTCAAGGCATTATTTTTTTACAAACAAAAGTTTATTTTCATTCGAAAGAGCTGATGAAAAAGTATAACCTTCTGGCTTTAAGTTTTTTAAACCATCAACATCAGAGATGCCTTTTTGAATTATTAGACGGGCCATTGATCCTCTAGCTTTTTTTGCATTAAAGGAAATAACTTTCAAATTACCATTGCGTAGTTCCTTGAAGTCAACATCTACTACATGACCTTTAATTTGTTTAAAATCTACTGCTTTTGAATACTCTTTGGAAGCAAGATTCAATAATACATCCATTTTATTCACGGCCAATTGTTGATTAATCTGATCTGTTAAAGTGGCCTGCCAAAAGGCATATAGGTTATCAGCTCTCCCAACTTTTAGTTTGGTCCCCATTTCTAATCTGTAAGGCAACATTAAATCAAGTGGTCGAAGTAGACCATATAAACCAGATAGAATAAGTATTCTATTCTGAGCCTCCTTAACTTCCTGTTGTGTCCATTCATACGCACCTAAGCCCTTGTAGACATCTCCATCAAAAGCGTAAATAGCTGGACGCAATTCTAAAGTCTCGTCATCTAAATCAAAGGATCTGTTGCGTTCAAGATTGAGATCAGCAAGCTTTTCACTGATGTGCATTAAATCCATTAAATCGGGAGAATTTAGCTTTCTAAGCCTCTTATTAATTTGCTCAGCTTTTGATTTAAACAACAATTCAGA
>CAXQNQ010000221.1:0-2834 GCA_964225135.1 Mesoflavibacter profundi | reverse complement strand
GTATCAATAGAAGTTGCACCTCCTACTCCACCAATGGTGTAATCCTTGGCTTCCATACCAATACTGAACTCTCGATTACGCATTACATCATTCAATCCGCCCCAAGTACTCCAATATATACCCCCATTCTCCAGCTCATTCATTGGAACTCCATTGAAGTATACTGTTGAATGCGATGCGTCTAAACCTCTAATTCTAAATCTCGCAGCACTAAAAGTAAATGCAGCTAGAGAAGAGAACACATCGTCTGATTGTGCAACCAAAGAAGATACCCCTTGGCTATTATTGATGTCATCTAATTCTGACTCTGTAATCAATACTACCGGCAAAAGGTCGTCTTGATTGGAAACTGCTGGAGGAAACTTAATCACTCCTAAGTCTTGAACACCATCTCCCTCAACATTGAATAGTTGTGAGATAGTAGTATACCCAGGCAGTGCAAAAGTAAAATTAAGTACCTCTACATCATTGGGTAAATTAAAAGAAAATCTACCCTCAAAATCGGTGGTAGTCTGATCCAATTCACATCGGACCTCAACATTAGGAAGTGCTTCTCCAGATTCCGAATCTACGACCTGCCCCTGAAATAGGATAAGCTGAGCAGATATTAGATTTGGGATACTAAATAAGACTAGACCTAAAAAAAGTGATTTTAATTTCATTCTAAACTTTTTCTAAGTTGTAAATCAAAAATGGTTCGCTAAATTAGTGTTTTGAGTCGTTTTAAAAAAAATTAAAGTTGTATTTAATCTCATTTGCACAATATCCGAAGTTAAATAATGGAAAAGAGTTGAATTAACTGTATGAATTCTTTTAGCTTTGGTTGAATTTTCAAATAACATTGAACTAATGAAACACTTATTCCTTCTAGCTTGCATATGCTTTAGCATGCAGGTATTTGGACAAAACCAACAATATCAAGTTAGTCTTGTTGGATTTTATAATTTGGAGAACTTATTTGATACTTTAGATACTCCAGACAAGCATGATACTGAATTCACACCAACAGGATCTAAAGCTTATAATACAAGTATCTATTTAGACAAATTAGGGAAACTCGACAAGGTTATATCACAGATAGGAACAGATCTTAGTCCAGATGGCCTAGCTGTTGTTGGAGTTTGTGAAGTAGAGAATAAAAAAGTATTACTTGATTTAGTCAAGGAGCCAGGAATTGCCTCCAGGGATTATCAAGTAGTACATCATGAGTCCAATGATTTTAGAGGTATTGATAATGCCTTACTATATAATCCTAAATACTTCCAGTTGGATCAAAGTCAGGTTTATGAAGTTGAATTGCCTATGGTCAATGGGGAAAAACGAACCACTAGAGATATTCTCCATGTAAGTGGTTCTTTGGCTGGAGAACGCATTCATTTCTTAGTAAATCACTGGCCAAGCCGATCAGGTGGTGAAAAAGGCTCTGCACCCAAAAGAGCTGCTGCTGCAAAAAAATGTAGACATATAGTAGATGAGATCTATAAAGCTGAACCCAATGCGCAAATTGTAGTTATGGGCGATTTAAATGATGATCCCGCGGATCCTTCCGTAATGGAACATTTAGGCGTACAAGTCAAGGAATCCAAAGTTAGGAATAATGACTTATTCAATCCCTACTATAAAATCCATAAGGGTGGCGATGGAACCCTATGTTATAGAGGAAATTGGAATCTATTTGATCAAATCATAGTTTCACAAGACCTTATGGAAAAGGATGGCTTCTATTACAAACAAGCGCATATCTTCAAGAAACAATGGATGTTCACAAAGGAAGGAAGATATAAAGGTTATCCACTAAGAACCTTTGGAGGCAGTACCTATTTGGGCGGTTACAGTGACCACTTCCCAAGTTATATTGTCCTATTGAAAAAAATATAAGAATAAGCAGGACTGTTGTCCTGCTTTTTTTATGCCAATAATAAAGCCGTAATGACCAAAATTGAAAAAGCCATAGAAGCAATACCATTAGTAGTAAAAAAAGCTAAACCCACCCTACTCAAGTCTGTAGGACTAACCAAACGTTGTTGAAACACCAACATCCCACTAAACAACATATAGGCAACTAGTAGTATCAACATAATTGAAGGCAACTGCAAATAAACTAAATATAAAGCCCCCCCTAAAGCTACTGAAGAGCAAATATGAAGGCATCGAGAAATGAATAGAGCTCTCTTTTTACCAAAAAAGGAAGGAATAGAAAACAAGCCTTCTTCTTGATCGAAATCTGCATCCTGGAGCGCATAAATAATATCAAAGCCTGACACCCAACACAAAACACCAAAGCCAATTAACACTGGAATCCAATCAAATGCACCTGTAACAGCTAAATACGCACCTATTGGAGCCAAGCCTAAACCTAGACCTAATATCAAATGACAAAGAAAAGTGAATCGTTTGGTTAAGCTATATCCTAATATTACAGCTAAGGCAACAGGTGATAAATAAAAACAAAGTGGATTTATAAAAAAGGTTACAGCAATAAATGCTAAACTATTAACCAACACAAAAGCTAAAGCAGACCTAGGCTTAATCGCGCCCGAAGGAATTTCTCTTTGTGCTGTCCTTGGATTGGATTGATCAATGTCTCTGTCTATGTATCTATTGAATGCCATGGCAGCACTTCTAGCGAAGACCATACAGAGAACTACATAAAGAAATAATACCCAGTCCATAGTACTTCCGGATTTTAGCAAACCTAATACAAATCCAAGTATAGCAAATGGAAGTGCAAAAATGGTATGCGAAAACTTAATCATGGATAGATACTTCTTCATAGCGATTTCAACATTTTGGGCAAAAATACAAAAGGCCATTCAAAAAGAATGGCCTTTCGC
>CAXQNQ010000220.1:0-14372 GCA_964225135.1 Mesoflavibacter profundi | reverse complement strand
TTCAATGAACTTAAATTGGATCAAATATATGCCGCAGCTGATCAGTCTAATATTGGATCAAATAAGGTGCTGAAAAAATTAGGTTTTCAGTGGAAAGAGGATTTTTTCTATGGAGAAATCCCTTGTCATTGGTATGAAATTTATCCCAATCAAACTAGAAGTCATTGAATTTGTTTCAGTTCTTAACAAAAAAATTAATGATGAAGGATATTTATGCTTTCCTAGGTGACTTACGCAAAAACAATAATCGAGACTGGTTTAATGCCAACAAATCTAGGTATCTAACTGCTAAAGCTCAGATGGATCAAATTGCTGCTAAGTTGATTGATAGATTATCTGAACTGGAGATGGAATTGAGTTTTTTGACACCTAAGGATTGTGTATACCGCATATATAGAGATGCTCGATTTTCTGCTAATAAAGATCCCTATAAACAGCATTTAGGATGTTTGATAGTTCGAGGAGGAAAGAAAAGTCCTTATGCGGGGTATTATGTTCATATTGAACCTGGTAATACACTAATAGGGGGAGGTATTTATATGCCAGCAGCACCAGTGCTCAAGCAAATTAGAACAAAGATTATTACAGAGCATGAACGATATAGATCTATCATTGAAGAAAAAGCATTCCATGATTTATTCCCCGAGATTTATGGGGAGCGACTGAAAAATGGTCCAAAAGGATTTGACAAAGACCATCCTCAAATCGATCTTATTAAAAATAAAAGTTATTTTGTAGTGTATGAAATGGAGGACGCCAAAGATGAGGATGCTTTCATAGATACTCTAATGGAAGTCTTTACCATTCAAAGGCCTTATCAAGATTTTTTGAATGAGGCTGTTAATCAATTAGAACACGAATAATAAATACGTACTGATGAAAATTAAGTTATTGACAGTATTAGTCTGTTGTTTAGGCCTTTCAACTATGCAGGCTCAGACAGAGAAAAAAATAGAGAAAGAGGTCAAGGTAGAGGTGCAAGTGGAGGATAAAGACGGCAAAAAGCAAGTCGTTATTATCAAAGAAGAAGGGGGTAAAAAAACGAAAGAAGTCATTGAACTAGATGGGGATGCAGACCTCGATAAAGAAATCTCTAAAGTCATTGAAGTTAAAGTAGATGCTAAATCTGGAAAGGAGGAAATGATTATCGTTATAGATGAAGAGCGCATCGAAAAAGATGGTGAAAATGTTTTTATCATTGATTCTGAGTCTAAAGAAGGCAAGCATAAAATGCTTTGGGTAGAGGATGAAACCGTAAAAATGGTAAAAGAGAATGAGATGGAACTCAAATTTGAGTTTGACAGTATGGAAGAGATGAAGACCTATAATTGGGATGGCCTGACTGAATTGGCGGCCTCTTTTGAGGAAGATGCTAGCCTAAGCATTGAAATTGAGGTAGAAGAAGCAGAGGGAAGTGAGATTGAATTAAAGTTTAGAGGTAAGTCTAGTGAAATGAAATCTATGGTGGATAAAATCAAGAAAACAGTAGCGTTTTTGTCCGCACAATAATGTTACATATATCGTAAGATTGAACTAAAAAAGCCAACTTAATAACAGTTGGCTTTTTTAGCGTAAAAAACAATGGGTTTATCGAAATTTATATGTCATAATTCCTGTAGAGGCTAATTTCCAATCTAATGTTAATATTATGAAAATACGACTCGATAATACAGAAAACGAAGAAAAATCTGCCGCCAAACAGGTTATAGAAGGTGTGGAAAAACAATACCAGAGTTTCAATGAATGGATTACCATTAAGGAAGACGATAACATTCCCATTTTCTTGGTGAAATTAATCGCTAGAGTCTTAGGTATTGGTTTTATGATTGTAAGCTCTCCTTTTATCCTACTTATTCTGATAATCGCTGTTTTAGTTGCGCTATGATGACCGATATACCTATCAGAAATGTATTTATTGAACTCGTCCTATTAACGGTATTTCTTGCGCACCAGATTGGGCAAAAGATATTTAATTTGTCCATTCCGCGCTTGGACGCTTCTTTAGATCCTATGCTGTGTTTTCCTTTATTACTTCCAATAGTTGAGTGGGAATATAGGAGAGGAAAAAAAGATCAGACGCTTATCCCTACAATTGAATTAATAGCAGTTTCCATTTTACTCATGATATTTTTCGAGTGGGTTTGTCCTTTAATCAATTCGGATTTAGTGGCAGATCCAATGGATTTCTTATGGTATGCTCTAGGCCTACTTTTCTATTTGTGGCGTAGAAAGGTTATATTCTCTATGGATTAGAAATTAACGCCTAACGGGATATGATAAAAGATATTAAACAGATTCAAGAGATCCTATCAGGTATACTTAAAGAACATATTGGTCCTTTACGTATTCGGAAAGAAAATGAACAAGTCCTTGAGCTTTGTGGTACTATTGAGACTATGCAAGGCAAGCAAAAGGTAGATGGCATTTATTTTGCGTCTGTAGTGCCCAAACCCAAAGATATTCGGTTATATTTTTTCCCAATTTATACACACAAAGAAGTGATAGGCTCCTTATCAAATGATCTTGCTAAGATGCTTAAAGGAAAGTCTTGTTTTCATATTAAACGTCTAGATGATACGCTAATTCAAGAAATAAGCGGAATGATATCCAAGGGGGTATCCACTTATCAAGCAGCTGGATGGCTAGCATTATAAAGCTATCTGCTAAAACAATCTAAAATTTGGAGTTATGCTTAGATTATTCATGGTATTCTTGTCCTTTTTTGTGCTTTTTTTTTCCAAATGTGGGGAAGAAACACAGGTGAATATACCTGCTTGTGATTTAGAACCAGAAACTGGGAGATGTAGGGCTGCCATAACCAAGTATTATTGGGATGCTGAAGCATGCGCGTGTAAGGAATTTATATGGGGTGGTTGCGGAGGAGTTGTTCCTTTTAATTCCTTGGAGGAATGTGAAGTTTGTGCTTGTTTGTAGTTTAATGACCCAACCTTTAACCGTCGTTGATTCGTCTTTAAATTAAAACATCATGCAGAATTGGTATACTATACTCATTGGACTTTCGATAATCACTTGTTTTGCTGCTTGTCAGGATGATGAGCAAATGAATATTCCGGAATGCAGTCTAGAGCCTGATCCAGGTGTGTGTTTGGCAGCTTTTCCAAAGTATTATTGGGATTCAGAAGCATGTGAGTGCAAAGAATTTACTTGGGGAGGTTGTGGGGGAGTAGTTCCTTTTGAAACCATGGAGGCATGTGAAGTTTGTTCTTGTTTTTAACTCGAATCATTTAAGTATGAAAACCCATTTATTTATTATTACCCTGTTGACCGTAACACTCTTTATGTCTTGTAAATCGGATGATCTTGTTATAGGTCCAGAAGCTTGTTCTTTAGAACCTGAAATAGGCCCATGTGAAGCTTTAATTCCAAAATTTTATTTCGATACAGTCTCTTGTTCTTGCAAATCTTTTGATTGGGGTGGCTGCGATGGAGTGGTACCTTTTGACACTATGGAGGACTGTGAAGCATGCGAGTGTGAGTGATTGGGAAATACTGATTAGGAGTAAAATTGTTTTCCAAGTCCATTCATAGTGTTATATTTCAATAAAAAAGGGATGGAAATTAGTGCACGCTTGGCGCGTCATATCCGTGAATTCAATACTGGTGGGAATATGACTTGGTCCAATGTTTCAGAAGTATTAGCCGATGTAACTTGGAAGGAAGCTACCTATGAACTGGAAGGATTCAACACCATTGCAAAGTTGGTATATCATATCCAATATTATATGGAGGGTGTTTCTGAAGTCTTTGCAGGAGGAGAACTGTCTATAAGAGATAAATATAGTTTTGATTGCCCTGCTTTTGATAATGCTGCATCCTGGGAAAACTTTAAGCAAAAAGTTTTAAAAATGGGTGAATTATTTGCCGATCGAATTGCTGCTTATCCTGATACTTCTTGGGAAGAAGATTTTACAGCTGAAAGGTATGGTGTTTATTTTAGGAATATTATAGGACTATTGGAGCATAGTTATTACCACTTGGGGCAAATTGTAATTATCAAGAAGATGTTGAGGTCAACTTACCTAAATAGGGATTAAATCAATTTTCCCCTTGATATATATCATAGACTTATTGATGTAGTAGATTTTTGATTTTAGTATATTGTTGGATTGCTTGAATGGAATAGTAGAAATCGATGTTTAAGATTGTTCAATCTTTTAATAGTCAGCAAAATACCTTTGAGATTGTAGACCCAGCATCTGGGTTACATGCTACCATTAATGCTACCCAGGGCGCTGCTTTACAATCCCTAAAATTAGCCGATCAATTAGTCATAGGCATACCTGCCGGTTGGCAGTATTTGGATTGTAAAGCTTCTGGTTTATTGTTTCCTTTTGCGAATAGAATTCAACATGGGAAATATAGTTGGAAAAATAAGACTTACCAATTACCGATCAATGATAGGGTCAATGGACATGCTATTCATGGCTTAGTATATGATCAAACATTTGAACTAATTAATACTGAAGTTTCAGATCACTCCGCTCGTATTCAACTGGCTTATTATCACGATGGATCTTCAGAGGCTTATCCGTTTCCATTTAAGTTACTAGTAGAATATTCTTTTAGTGTTGGGCAAATGGTAATGCATTGGAGCGTTGAGAATCTTTCTAAACATGAGCTGCCATATACTTGGGGTTGGCATCCTTATTTTAATATTATAAATAAGGAGCAAATGCATTTATCCATAAAGGCTAAGGAAATATTTATACATGATGATAATAGAATTGCCTGCGGTAAAATTGCAGTAAGGGAAGACCTGAATTTCAATTGGATGGAAGAACTAGACAATTGTTATACACTAGATGGTTCCGTTATTCGTTGGGAAGCATTAGGTAAGGAGTGGATGATGCAGTCCGCTGCATGTAATTATGTACAACTTTTTTCCACACCAGATATACATTATGTAGCTATAGAATTAGTGTCTGGACCCTCCAACGCTTTTAATAGTGGTGAAGGTCTTCGTTCCATTGAATCAAAGGCTATTGTAAATAATTCTTGGCAACTTGCTTGGAGAGATTTAATCCGTTAAATGCAGAAAATTTAAGATATGTTTTTAATACGCACCCTAATTACTTTTTTCAAAGACCGACAGTACAGAGATTTAATTTTCACTTCCTTGGGACTGATCTTAATTGGAACGGTCGCTTATCATTATTTAGAAGGTTGGACTTGGTTTGATTCCATTTATTTCTCCGTGATTACGCTTTCAACGGTTGGATATGGAGATTTTTCTCCTGTAACCATGGGGGGCAGGTTGTTTACTATCTTTTATGTGATACTGGGAATAGGAATTATTTTGAGTTTTGTAAATGCCTTTTATGCCCACTATGTCAAGCTCTTAGAAGAGCACGATAAAAGAAGTCGGAAAAGACACTTGTAAAATAATGTAGAAAAATTGAAGCTTGACTTGTAACTTTTAACTTGGACAAGTATTATTGTATTGATATTAGCATCAAGAACGTCAGTAGGACGTGCCAACCGAGCAAAAAAGCCACGGTGGTTCAGTATGCGGGCAGTCTGTCAAAAAAAATGACCCTCCCATAATTTTTTACTGCTTGGTGCATGATTTTTTATTCACAAAAAATTATGCCATGAAAGGTATTGAAAATCATTTAAAAGCCGCTTACGGTAAGTTTCCGTATTTAGTCAATCGAATCCGATCAGGATTGTATCAAATTATTCCCATCAATGAGCCCAAGTATTTGGATAGAGGTTATAAGGGTATCTATGTGAAGCCTGAAGCTATAGAAACTTTTGGTTCATTTGAGGCCGCCTGCTTCCAATTTGCAGCATCATTCCGATTTAATCCTTCCAATTCGAACCATATTACAAGATGCTGTCTAGTACTCAATGAACAGGAGGGGCATTATTATCATAATGGGACTTTTACTTCTATTGGCAAACCTCCATCAGGTTCATTCGTTATTGGTCCAGATGATGACTATAGATTAGTGGGCCAAGGTGAATCAACTATTTGTATTACTACATCAAAAAAATAGTTAGGTATTATGGAGATAATAATTAATGCAGGGCAATCCTTGAGCTTGGATACCCAAAAGTGGAACTTCGCAAGGCATACTACTTGTCTGATCAAGGAGCATAAGGATGATGGGTATTTAATAGAAAATGGTAATGGTCTAGAGGGCTTTATAAGTTATAGACAGTTGGCTGATAATCATTTAAGTCCTGAGGATGGGTATGTAGTACTCAGTGAGGGCTTATACAAAAGGATTTTTGAGACACTTACCAAAGCGAATCAACGAATTTTTTTAAATCAAACGTTTGATAAGCAGGCAAAAAGGGTTCTTAAAGCTAAAGAAGTATTGCTTTCAAAAGCAGAATTCTTTTTATTAAGGCCCAGGAAACTATATAATATATGTCCTTATATAAAGCCATTCCACCTTTGCTTAGGTGCCTTGGTTTTAGCTTGGGAAGAACAGCCAGATTTGTACTTTCCATTCATTCATGGTAAAGCAAATTGCTATTTGATGTCCGTATCTGGTTCGGTTTTGAGTGGCAGGCACAGCTATTTTTTGTGGTCTGCTTCTGATGAGCGTATCTATGGATTCAATAGTTTAAAGCATCCATTGCCAGGTAATATTAAACGTTATTTAGATATTCTTAGGCCTTATGATCGCCCTGAATGGAAACATGTTATAGATTTTCAAGGAGATGCAATTCAGGACTTGGTGTATCTGAATTAATGATTCATTCGCCTAAAATTTGAGGTACTTTGTCGTCAAAACTTTAGGCTTAAGGTTATCAATGATACATTGCAGTAAACCTTTAAATTTAAAATTATGGAAGACAGTAATTTAGTTGACGATCAATTTGTAGGTGATCCCCCAGAGTATAATGATTTCCAACCCTGGGGTATGGACCTTAGAACCTTTACTATTTTGATGCACTTATCTATTTTTGCAGGTGCTATTGTTCCTTTTGGGGGCATAATCCTACCTGTGGTGATGTGGACAACAAATAAGGATAAGAGTGTTTTGATTGATCAGCATGGAAAGAATATCTTGAACTGGATGATTAGCTCCATTATTTATGTCATTGGTGGTGCGATTTTAGTGCTTATCGGTATAGGAGTCTTGATATTAAGTGCTGGTGCTATTTGTACCGTAGCATTTGCCATTTTAGGTGCTGTAAAAGCAAGTAATGGCGAAGTCTACAAATATCCATTAGCCATCGAGTTTATAAAATAATAATAAGTAATCATTTGATAGGCCGAGTCATGCTCGGCCTTTTTTATTTCCAATCAGATGCTTCCAATTGAAATAATTCAGAAACCTCAACTTTGAATATTTTAGCCAGTTTTAAGGCTAAAACAGTAGACGGAACATACTTTCCAGCTTCCATTGCATTTATGGTTTGCCTGCTTACCTCGACTCGTATGGCAAGTTCAGCTTGTGTGATGTTTTGCTTGGCTCGTTCTACTTTGATATTATTCTTCATAGCTAGGGTTTTTAAGTTGAGCTAAAGACCATCTAAATCGAATAATGAAGAATAGTAGTGGAGTAAATAGATTGAAAATCATGACCCACAAAAATGCAAAGTCGAAGAAGAAAAGCATGGCGATTGCCAATACGCCATAATTGACATATATCGCCCAGACTAGGGATTCCGTTCTGATTTGACGAATAAACTCATCTTCTTCATTTTCTTTTGAGAATCCAAATAGAATTCCTCCAACTATGGTTAATAAGCCCAATATTTCATTTAGAAGATTGGTTTCAACCATGGTAAAAGTACTCTTATTGGAGAAGATATCTGATGTAAAAAGTCCGGGGAGTTTACCGTTGAGCCAATCCGGTTCCCAGTTAAAGATCAATGAAAATAATCCTAGAATAATAGTAGGGAAGAAAATGAGCGCACCTATGCGCTTATATCTGTTGGGAAAAAGAAAATGTGTTTGCATGTGTTTTTATTTTAAATGTATGGATTATTTTACATAATGTAAAGTTTATTTTACTTTTTGTTAGATTTACTTTACATTAGTTTAGGATTTCTATTAGGTACATAATACTTTTAGTATAATCATTTGTAGGGTTGGTCGAGTTGTGTATTTAAATCAATTAGCTTTAATTACCTTGTAGAATATTAAGTTCAATTATAAAGGCTATTTGCATTCATGTAGATTAGTCCTTTTAGTTTAATATAGACACTATGATGTATTTTACTTTAGGTTTTGGTGTACTCTTCATCCTTATAGCCTTTTTGGTACATGAGGGTAATGCGCACGTCTTGTTAGCTGGTTATAATACGATGAGTGAGGAAGATCGAGCTGCCTTTGATCTTAAAGGATTTATGCATCTGTTTAAATGGTTTCATGTCGCCTTAGGCTCCATAATAGTCATTGGTGGACTTGGATTTGAACTAATTGATAGTGAACTCTATCAAATTTATTTAGTGGGTGTTTTGCCTGTGTTTGCCTACATGTATTTCATTTTAAAAACTAAGCACTTTAATAAACCGGCAGAACATCGAAAGTTAAATTGGGCTGCTGCTGTTCTAGGAATATTAGGTGTGATTATTACTTTGTTGGGTATTTATACCGATCAGGGTAATGCACTTATATTAGAGGAGGAACAACTGGTAATAACGGGTTTGTATGGGGAGGAGATTCCTTATACTGACATTGATGAGGTAGTTTTACTGGATAGTTTGCCTGCAGTTAAAATAAGGGTAAATGGTTCTGCTGTTGGTGGTAAACTTGCGGGACATTTCACCTTAAAGGATGGTCGATCTGTAAAGTTGTTTGTTGACCGAGCTGATACACAATTCTTATCTATCAAAACAAAGGCTGGAAAAGATATTATTTATTCGTCTACCTCTGTAGCAGAAGAGTATACCTCTTTAATACAAAAGCTTTAAAGGCTTCCGATAATTACTTCCTTTTCTTTTATGCTTTCAGGTAAAGACCTTATTTTACTTCAACAAAATAAAGGTCCCCATGTATATTAAGAGAAATTATGGGTTTTGGATGACGCTCAATTGGTCAAAGAAACCCTTTATCATTGGCTTGCTATATGCCTTAGTTATAGCCCTTCTTTACTATTTCACGGATATTGATATTCTGATTCCTTGGCAGCCAATTAGTATTATAGGTATCGCTGTGGCTTTTTATCTGGGCTTTAAGAATAATAGCTCTTATGATAGAACTTGGGAGGCCCGAAAGATTTGGGGAAGTATCGTTAACAACTCTAGGTCTTTTTCTGCTGCGGTTGTTGCTTTTGTTCAAGGTAAGGATCAAGGTAGCATTCAAAAAGAAATCGTTTACAGACATATTGCTTGGATGACGGCTTTACGTCACCAATTGAGGTTAAGTAGACCTTGGGAGCATTTAAATGAACGATTAAATACTATTTATTCTCCTGTGGTTTGTGAGGATTACAACCATAAGTTGAGTCAAGAATTGGAGCATTTTTTGGGCTCAGCGGAGTTGGACGAAATCAAAGGAAAAGCGAATTTGGCTACACAAATCTTGAAAATTCAGTCACGGCGTTTACGCTTTTGTTTTAGAGGGAGAAGTAGAGATTGAAGGGCAAGATTTAAATAAGCGGGATGGTTTTGGATTATGGAATATGGAAAGCTTTGATTTTAAATCCATTACGAAAAGTCGGGTGTTACTTATGGAAGTACCTATGCATTTAGGGTAAGTTAAGAAGTCCATAAATTAAGTGTTAGAGCTTGTAGTAAGGGGTTTTTTTACTATATTGACCTCTGAAATTACTGATTATTACTAACCTCTAATACATACAGATTTATGAAAATTGTTACTAGAATTACACTTTTTCTATCTATGGTAGTATTGTTCTCTACAAATGCATTTGCAGTAAAGAACAATCCAGCAACTAAACAGATTGCTACTGAACTTGCAGCAGCTACAAACAGCCCTGAGTTCGCTACATTAAACTTGGAATCGTTTTTAACGATGACTCCAAACCAATTTGAAGCATTAACAGGTAAAAAATTGAACCTAAAAGAGACGGTTCAATTGAAAATGGCTCAAAAGCAAGCGAAGAAAGCGTTAAAGCAAAAGCCTGCACTAGATTCTTCTATCTACGTTATTTTAGTTATCCTAGGTTGGGGATTCCTAGCTATAGGTCTAAATGATGACTGGCAAGGAAGTGACTGGTTAATTAACTTATTGCTTACAGCACTATGTTGGTTGCCAGGTGTTATTCACGGACTTTCTAAGAGAAGTAAGTGGTATTAATCGATAATTAGGTTAATTATCGGAAAGCAGAAAGGTTCTCCTTTCTGCTTTTTTAATGAAATGAGCTATGAAGAAGACTATTGATTGGATTTGGACGGTGGCCTTGATTCTTTTTCCATTTGTATTATGGATTTTACCCGCTGATACCTTCGATAAAGGCGGAGTGGCCCTTTGTCCTTCTAAGTTGTTTTTTGATATTGAATGTTTTGGCTGTGGTATGACTCGGGCTATCATGCACATACACCACTTCGAGTTCACAGAAGGCTTTTACTTTAATTATTTTAGTTTCGCCGTGTATCCTTTCTTAGTATATATGTGGTTTAAATGGACCATAGCAGCTATGAAAAGAAGAGCATGGTTAGCAGCAGATTTTAGCCTGAGTAGTCTATTTAAAAAGGCTAAATAATTTGAAATATTTAGGTTGGATTTTTCAAAGAAGATATCTGGATAGAATGTCGAAATTAGCTATATTTATACCATATCGGTTTTTGATATATAATAATTTCAATTGTAAGCAGAATTAGCACTCAACTTAAGTTAAAATTGATAGCAGACTTATATATTGGAATTCTATCACTTGAGGCGCATAACCTATTATTGGGTTATGCGTTTTTGTTAGTCGTAATTTTTAGAGGATTTATCTGAAATGTATAATCATAATAGATTTTTCAAATAGATTCACAAAAAAAAATGAAATTTATACCTCTTTATTGCTTAATGTTGGTGCAAGGCTTATGTACAAGCCTTACAGGACAATCTACTATTTCCAATAAATTAGACTCCTTATTTGACGTTTTGGATGAGAACCAAAAAGCTATGGGCAGCATTAGTCTATATTATGAAGGACAGCCTTTTTATCAAAAAAGTATCGGGTTTTCTGATGTTGAGACTGGCACAAGGGCTAGTGAGCAAACTTTGTATCGAGTAGGTTCCGTATCTAAAATTTATACTGCAGTAATGATTATGCAGGAGGTAGAGCAAGGGCGATTGTCTTTATCAACTACCTTAGATAAATTTTTCCCAGAAGTAGAGGGTGCTTCAAATATTTCAATAGAACATTTATTAAAACACCAATCGGGCCTGTATAACATTACGGACTCTACCGATTATGTGCTTTATTATACCGAAGCACAAGACCGTACTGCTCAGTTGGCTAGAATTAATGCACATCAGTTGCAATTTAAACCTGGTGCCGAAATGGCCTATTCCAATTCCAATTATATTTTGTTGACTTATATATTGGAGGATATCCATCAAAAGTCCTTTTCGGAATTACTCAACAATAGAATTTGTGCACCTTGCCAAATTACTCAGACTGGGATTGGACGAAGCATTGATGTAAACCAAGGGGATGCGCGTTCGTACACTTATATGCGCGATTGGGATTTATTACCGGAGACCCATCCTAGTGTAGCTGTCGGTGCTGGTGCTGTTTATTCAAGTGCTAGTGCTGTGAACCAACTCCTTTCCTGTTTATATAGAACGGAACAGCTTTTAAAGGCTTCCAATGTAGAAAAAATGCAAGACATGGATAAAGGTTATGGCCTTGGGATGTTTACCATTCCATTCTATGATCAGGAGGCGATAGGACATACGGGTGGTATAGATGGCTTCCAATCGAATGCTTTTTATTTTCCGGAAGCGGATATGTCAATAGTATATTTATCTAATGGGGTCAATATGTCTTTGAATGATATATTGATTGGTGTTTTGAGTATCTACTTTGAACGTCCATACGAGATTCCAAATTTTGATCAAGCGAATACCTTAGATTCAGATATATTAGCCTCTTATGTTGGAAATTACTCTAATCCTAATTTCCCTTTAGATATCAATATATTTTTAGAAGGCGAACAGCTCGCCGCGCAAGCTACTGGTCAAGGTGCTTTTAACTTAGAAAACAAATCAGAGCACACTTTTGTCTTTACACCCGCTCAAATCGAGATAACATTTAATCCTGAAAAGAATGAAATGTATTTCAAGCAAGCAGGTTTAGAACTGATATTCACAAAAAAATAAAACAGAAGGCTCCTAAGGGAGTCTTTTTTGATATATTAGGGTATGAGTGAATTAGTGATTTGTTTTAATAATAAAGACCCATATCCATGGAAAAAGGCATTGCAAGAAGCTTTACCTGAATCAACTATTCATGTATGGGATAATGGGCAACACTATGAGCAGGCATGTATGGCCTTATGTTGGTTACCAAACGAGGATATTCTTAATACCATGCCCAATCTACAATTGCTACAATCGGTGGGGGCAGGGGTAGATTTTTTGTTCAAATTAGATTTAGGTGAACACCCTCCTAGAATTGCTCGAGTAGTGGATAACTCTTTGTCTCAAGACATGTTTGAATTTTTATTGGGCTTGTTACTTTCAAACATGAAACGGTTGGGGTATTATCAAATGCAACAGGGTAAGAAGCAATGGTCTCCACAAACGTATCATAGAATAGAGCAAACAAAGATTACCATAGTTGGTTTAGGACAGAGTGGTTCATATATTGCAACTAAGTTGCATCAATTGGGTTTTCAGGTCAGCGGATATGCTCAAACGAAGAAAAATTTAGTAGGTATTCATTGTTTTGATGCAGCTGAAGGCTTTGACGCATCAGTTCATCAAGCTGATTATGTTGTCAATGTATTGCCCTTAACTGATTCCACTCAAGGCTTTTATAACAAAGAGCGATTTACTGCTTTTAAATCTAGTTCTATATTCATCAATATTGGTCGTGGTGGTCATGTGGTTGATAAAGATTTGATAGAAGCTTTGGATATCAGACAGGTGAGTGAGGCATATTTAGATGTATTTCACCAAGAACCACTTGCTTCTACGCATCCATTTTGGACACATCCGAAAGTACATATAACACCACATATCGCAGGCGTAACGAGTACGGAAGCAACGGTAAAGCAAATTGTTGCTAATTTTTTAGCTATCCAAGGTGGAAAAGCTCTTGTTAATGAAGTCTCTGTTAAAAAGGGCTATTAATACTTGGAGTTAATAGATCAAAACATCATCCTGGAACCAAACGTAATATTTCGGCCTAAATCATCTGCAAAATAGCGCTGCCTGTTTAGATAGTCTCTATATTGGGTGTTTAGTGCATTGTCTATTCTAGCATAGAGTCTAATCCTTGTTTGATTCCATATAACTTCAGTCGAGACTTGAGCATTTATTAAAAGGTATGCAGGAGGAGCAGCAGTGAAATCAAAGGTCTCATTAATATCTTTTTGCTCAAAGACATATGCTGCTCCAATAGATAATTTATTTTTCTCTAGTCTGTTGGATCCAATTTTGATTAGACGCTTTGACTCATATTCTGTGTCAAATCTTAAATTGGAGGAGGGTAAATAAATCAACGGACCTTGATTATCTGTTTCTACTCCTTCAATCCAACTGAATTGAAGTGTTGAACTCCATTCAGGGGAGAAGTTAATTTTACTGGTGACATCTAGTCCACTCAACATAGCATCTAGTTGTTCATACTTAAACAGAGGAAAGGCTCCTCTAATGGTTAGTACATATTGTTGTTGAGGAACTAATAGAATGTAGTTGTTTACACGTTGAAGAAAGGAATGAATCTCTACATGCAGGATTTCATTTAGATCTGCAAAAAAAGTCAAGGAGCCCTTGGCAGATTCTTCTGCATTCAGGTTGCGGTTGCCTTCCTCAATGCCACTCACTCCTTGATGTAAACCATAACTATACAATTCGTTTATTGCAGGGGCTCTACTACTAAGTCCCAAACTGGTGGATAAACCTAGGTGGTCATTTAGATTGAATGTCCAAGAGCCTAATGCATTTAAGTTTAAAAATTGATCTTTTCTAGGGATTACATAGACTGGTTTTGTTTCTGAAATAGAGGAAACGTGTTGATATATGTGATTAGCTCTAAGGCCTAATTCAAGTTGGTGTTTCTTTTGATTTAATGATATGATTCCGAATAAACCTGTTTCTGAGGACACGTAATTAGGAATGAGTGGTAGGATTCCAGTTTCAATGTCATTATCGTTGTTTTTAACTTGGTTTTGGAGTCCTGTTTTCAAGGTCCATTTATTTTGAAAGGCTTTTTTCCAAATGAGCTCTGAGTATAGGGATAAATTGGTCAAATTCATGGTAGGGA
>CAXQNQ010000219.1:0-17987 GCA_964225135.1 Mesoflavibacter profundi | reverse complement strand
CCAATTAGAAGTCGAGATTCCTCAAGTTATGGTTGTAGAAGATCATGATGATTTGAGGAATTTCTTAGTTCAAACTTTAAAAAAGACCTATGAAGTTATTCCAGCTTGGAATGGGAAGCTGGCTCTTGAAATAGCAAAAAAGAATACCCCCGATTTAATCATTACGGATCTCATGATGCCTATAATGTCTGGAGAGGAATTCACTCAACAAATCAAACAAATCGATTATCTATCTCACATACCTATTGTAGTGTTATCCGCTAAATCTAGAACACTAGACAAAATAGAGTTATATAAAATTGGCGCTGACAACTATCTACAAAAACCCTTTGATATGGAAGAACTCCTAGTCATTGTAGATAATTTATTAAAACAGCGTATGCGACTGAGGGAGTCTTACAAAGCCCAGGTCTTTGAATCCCAAGAATCTTCGTTTGATGCGAACGAATTTTTCGAAGATCACTTCATGCAAGAGTTGGTTGAAATACTTGAGAAACAACTCAATAATCCACAACTTTCTATAATTGACTTATGCCAAGCCATGCGCGTAGGTCGCAATCAATTACAGAAGAAAGTTAAGGCTCTGACCAATATGACTCCTGTTGAATTTGTCCTATCCTATCGAATCAAAAAAGCGCTTCAATTATTAAAAACCACTCGTTATTCCGTCTCAGAAGTGGCTTACCAGGTAGGATTCAACAATTTATCCTATTTCACTAAGATGTTCAAGAAACAATTTGGCGTACTCCCCTCTCGAATTTCTGAAGATTCAGAAATACTTCGAAAACACTAAATCTGTTCAGAAAGGAAGCTTCGGCTTCCTTTTTTAATGGCTATTTTCCTCTCATCTGGCTCCTAAAATTGTGCGGTCTTTTCTCTATATTTGATTCAAATAAGCTACGAATAAAATCAATCATACATGATCAATAAAAAAGTAAGCGGCCCTAAAGAGGCCCTTCAAGGATTGACAGATGGCATGACCTTAATGGTTGGCGGATTTGGTCTTTGTGGAATTCCAGAAAATGCCATTCAAGAGATGGTAAACCTGGGTGTAACAGACCTGACTTGTATTTCAAATAACGCAGGAGTGGATGACTTTGGACTAGGGCTTTTACTAGATAAAAAGCAGATCAAAACTATGATCTCCTCCTACGTGGGTGAAAATGCAGAATTTGAACGCCAAATGTTGAGCGGTGAATTAGAAGTTATATTAACCCCTCAAGGAACCCTTGCAGAAAAATGCCGTGCTGCTCAAGCCGGTATCCCCGCTTTTTACACCCCTGCTGGTTATGGAACGGAAGTAGCGGAAGGAAAAGAATCTCGCGAATTTAATGGCAAGATGTACTTGATGGAAGAAGCCTATCAAGCAGATTTTGCAATTGTAAAAGCATGGAAAGGAGATGAAGCAGGTAACCTGATTTTCAAAGGAACAGCTCGAAACTTCAATCCTTGCATGGCCGGAGCAGGAAAGATTACTATAGCTGAAGTTGAAGAATTGGTGCCTGCAGGTACATTGGACCCAAATCAAATCCATACGCCAGGTATTTTTGTCCAGCGCATCTACCAAGGTGCCAAGTTTGAAAAGCGTATTGAGCAATTAACCACCAGAAAAAGAGATTAAGCCATGGCATTAGATAAAAACGGTATCGCAAAACGCATTGCGAAAGAAGTTAAAGACGGATACTTCGTAAACCTAGGCATTGGCATTCCTACCCTAGTAGCCAATTTTGTACGAGAGGATATCAGTGTAGAATTCCAATCTGAGAATGGTGTATTAGGTATGGGCCCCTTCCCTTTTGAAGGAGAGGAAGATGCAGATTTAATCAATGCGGGTAAGCAAACCATAACAACTTTAGATGGGGCTTCCTTTTTTGACTCAGCGACAAGCTTTTCCATGATTAGAGGTCAACACGTCGACTTAACCATTTTAGGTGCTATGGAAGTAGCTGAAAATGGAGATATTGCCAATTGGAAAATACCTGGGAAACTAGTAAAAGGTATGGGAGGAGCCATGGATTTAGTTGCCTCAGCAGAGAATATCATAGTGGCTATGATGCACACCAATAAACGTGGTGAATCCAAACTGCTTAAACGCTGCTCTTTACCGCTGACTGGTGTTGGTTGTGTAAAAAAAGTAGTAACAAACCTTGCTGTGATGGAAGTTACAGCAGATGGTTTTAGGCTGCTAGAACGAGCTCCAGGAGTTAGTGTTGAAGAAATTCAGCAGGCAACAGAAGGCCAATTAATTGTCGAGGGTGAAATACCTGAAATGGATATTTAAGTTAAAAGAAGGGAGTGCAAAAGTGCTCCCTTCTTTATTACTTTTCATTTAATCTTTGTGATTATTGCCAACGCTTTTTGTAGCACTTCAATAATTTGTATCTTTTGGAATCAGTAATTCTCCCGATCAATCTTCAACTTCATCATTATGTTTAAAAGAATACCTTTCATCTGTTTTTTAGTAATCGTTTGTGTATGCGTTCAGGCTCAAACTGAACTGGCTCAACCACAATACCCACATGTATTTAAAGTGCTGCCTCTATTAGATGGTAGTGAACCGGAGTGGGTCCAAGCGATGTATAATGATTCCCCAAACTATTACGACATTGAAGCAGCATTTCAGGCCTATTATCAAAGCCATCCTTTTGAAAAGTCTGTACACACTCAAAACTTCAAATACTTTGCTAAAACCATCAAGAATGAAGGTTACCTGCAATCGGATGGTTCATTACTCGCTCCAGACTATAAAAAACCTTTAGGACCTGTAGTAACAAATCATAACGCTCAAAATGAAACCTGGACTGCGCTTGGACCTATGGAAACTTTTCAACCAGGTGGCGTAAGCCAAAAATCTAGTCAAGTCAATATCTACACCTTTGATCAATGTATCGCAGCACCTAATATATTGTATGCAGGTGCAGAAACGGGAGGTGTATATAAATCCACCGATAAAGGTTTGAATTGGTATTCTATTGGTGATCAAATCTTTGATGATGGAGGTATTCGAGTGATACGTGTAGATCCAATTAATGCTGATATAGTGTATGTTGGATTAAAGCATTCGCTTTTAAAGTCTATCGATGGTGGAACGTCTTGGTCCGTTGTCTTGAACCAAAACAATCTTTGGCCAAATGCTATTAGCATACACCCAAGCAATAATAACATCCTTTATATGACTGGAGACCAAGGCTTGATAAAAAGTACAGATGGTGGAACATCTTGGTCCACTTTAGTTGCTTCCAAATGTTGGGATGTCAAACTCCAAACCAATAATCCCGATGTACTTTTTGTGATGAATTCTGATCCAAGTAAAAATATCACCCAATTTATTAAGTCTACAGATGCTGGTGCATCTTTTACGGTTAAGGATAATGGTTGGTTTGATCCTATTGGTGGGCAAGCAGCCAGTGAAGGAGGTGCAAGAATGGCAGTAACAGATGCCGATGCCAATAGAATCTATGTGATTTTATTGGGTAATGAGATAGATTATGCTACAGATAACAACTATATCGGAATCTACAGAAGTGATGATGCAGGAGAATCCTGGTCCACACCTTATGATGGGAATGGTGATGGCCAACCAGACAATGAGCCTGGAGGACCGTATTCCGAAAACCACTGGTGCTTCACTTACTTTGGCGTGAATAGCGGAGGGTATGATCAAGGCTTTTATAACTTAGATATTGCCGTTTCAGATAGTGATCCAGACAAGTTGATGGTTGGAGCCTTAAATTTATTCAAATCGGAAGATGGTGGGACAACCTACACCCGCTGGGGTGGTTATGGCTGTACTGGTTGTGGTCCAGAGTATCGTCACCCAGATATTCAAGAGATAGAAATGAATGGATCAGATCTCTGGGTTTGTAGTGATGGGGGAATCGATCAATATGATAGTAATTTGGATTTTGTTTCCAGTCGCAATAAAGGAATCAATGGCTCCGATTATTGGGGTTTTGACCAAGGTTGGAATCACGATGTCTTAGTTGGTGGCCGCTACCACAATGGTAATGCAGCCTATTACGAAGCTTACGATGCTGGGGAATTTTTAAGTCTTGGAGGAGCAGAATCAGCTACTGGATACGTGAATAAGGGAGAGAATCGAAAAGTTTACCACAGTGACATTTCAGGTAAAGAAATCCCAGATGTAATCACTGGTGCTGTTAACAACATCCCTCCTTTTACACTATATCCAAATGAAAGCTACGTATATACCAACCGTAGTGAGTTAGTTACTGATCCGAGATATTGGAATGTAATGTATATCGGAAAGGACAATAATATTTGGAAGAGTGAGAATGGTGGAGCAAGTTTTGAAGTCTTAAAGAACTTTGGCTTGGATGGGACTAATTTGGTCAAGGATATAGAAGTATCTAGACAAAATCCTTACCTCATTTTTGCCACACAAAAAAGTGGGAATAATGGCATACTATGGAAGAGTGTAGACGGAGGAGTGACTTGGAATAATGTGATCATTCCAGCGAATAACTCGACCATGTATATTGCCCTAAATGAACAACACGAACTCTTCCTCGCTATGCATGTAGGAGGAAGTAATGAAAATAAAGTATTCAAATCTGACGATTTAGGGGCAAGCTGGACCAATATTACGAGTGCTGCACTATATGGAGAGCTTTTAGAGAACATGGTAGTGCAAGAAGGAACAGATGGAGGTGTTTATCTAAGTTCACGAAACAAGATCTGGTACCGCAACAACAGTACCGATTGGGTAGATATTACGGATAATCTGCCGATACACACCCGCATTATCAAGATATTGCCTTTTTACAGAGATAGTAAGGTCAGAATTGCATCTAACCGAGGTATTTGGGAAAGAGCCTTCACAGATGCCTCCATGCCTCAGGCACAACCAATGGTGTCCCATCAAGAGGTTTTATGTGATCGAGAGATCGTTCAGTTTGAGGATTATTCCATCTTGGATCATACGGATGCCACTTGGGAATGGTCTTTTCCTGGGGCTGCAACCGTTTCATCTTATACTGCCAGAAATCCACAGGTTACATACGAGGAAGTGGGTAACTACGAAGTCAGTTTAACCGTAACTACTCCTGCAGGTTCTAGTACTAAGACTATATCGAACATGGTGCAAGTGAGTAGCAGTTTATGTAGTCCTGAAGAGCCACCTCTGATGGCAGCTGAATGCACGGCTACTGGGGATTATTTAGTGAATGCCTCAGTGAATGAAACTGGCTTAACAGAATTCACTTTCACTGGATGGGTCAAACCGAATGGCATTCAAGCGGATTACTCCGGAATCTTTTCTTTGTCTAATGGAGAAGGTGCCAATAAAAATGTATTGAACTTCCGGGAGGGTAATAATACTTTAGGATTTCACTGGAATGGAGCTCAATGGTGGTGGGACAGTAATTTGATCGTCCCAGCAGATGAATGGTCATTTGTTGCTATCACCGTTACTGCTAATGCGGTAACGCTTTATGTGAATGAATCCGAAGCCACCTTGAATATGGTCACTGAACCTTACGATCTAACTGCTATTCTAATGGGCACCTATTATTACTGGAACTCTAGAAATTATGTGGGACTTTTGGAGGAGGCGACGTTCTGGAAGCGCGCTTTGACGAAGGATGAAATACGACTATCTAGGCATTTAACCAAGCAAGATTTAAGTGATCCAGACTTAATTTGCTATTATCAATTCAACCACAATGCCAATAATGTGATTTTTGATAAAAAAGGTACCCTCGATTTGAGTATGAGCGGTAATACGAATCTAGTACCTTCTGATGCCCCAGTTGGCCCTGGTTTTAGTGATATATTGGAAATCACCGAAGTAGGTAATTATGCTTTTCCAAATAGTCAGGTTCAAATGAGTATAGACCATGCAGCTGCTGTTCCGAATGGAAAAGTAGTCCTGAGCAGGATCAATATCTTACCAAGTTCGCAACCGAGTAATTTCAATTTGGATGAGGTGTATTGGATTGCCAATAACTATGGAACGAATCAAAGTCTATTGAATTTGGAACAAATTCAATTCGATGGAGTACCTGCAGTAAGCACAGCCAATGATTACAGCCTGTACAACAGACTTTCCAATGATGGAATCACTGGGGACTGGTTAGAACAGGGCACCGCTTCTTCGGACTCTGGCAATGAAAGTATGTTGTTCGATGCAACCTCTTATCCTTTACTTTTCAATGCCCAGTATTTTATTGGTGCAGATGAACTTACAGGAACACTAGAACAGGCATCAGAATCTCTACACATTTATCCAAATCCAGTTTCGGCTAATGACAAGCTATACCTAAAAGGACTGCATGGGGAAGCAAGGCTCACCTTGTACAATACAAAAGGGAAAGTGGTCTTGCAGCAATTCGTTTCGGATAGTCAAAACTATATTACGCTAAGTAAAATACCAGCAGGGCAATACTTTTATGCAGTTCAAGGAGATACTACATTCTATAGAGGGAAATTGACGGTAAAATAATTAACCTTTATATTACTTATTATTCGATTGCATCGCTCAAACTATTAGTTGACTATGAAATACCTATTATCGACTTTATTATTGTTCGGTTTTATTGTAAATCCTATTCAGGCGCAATATACCTTTCCTTATACCGATTTTCTGAATAGCAACTACGAGATAGGTGCTACTTATGGTTTGTTTGGAGATCAGGTCAAACTTAGATCCGAACCGAATACCAATGGAAAAGTCTTAGATATCTATCCTATTGGAACTACTGCCAAAGTATTGGAAAAAGCAGCAGAAACGTACCAACTCTATGGCGTTAACTCCAATTGGTACAAGGTTGAAATTAATGGTCAAATTGGATATCTAGTTGGGGCATTTTTAGCAGCTCAAACCCTAGAGTATAATGGGACTACTGCCTATATCAACTATGAAGTGGCACCAGAAGCTGCTCCCTATGAACCTTTGAGTATTGTAATTAGAATACCGACCCAAACTGGTTTTCAAGCCTATAAATACAAAATGCCTAATGTCAACTATGCTGGTGCCACACTGGCCGACAACAGAGGTTTTTCAGAAATAGACCAAATCCTTAGTCTGGAATTCTATGCAGAATCCTGTGGAGCTACTGATGGAAAAATGCATTTATTGATCAAGGATGGGATGGTAATCCAAGAACTTTCCACCTTCTTCGTATCGGATGCAGGTGTTTTTACCTATGAAGAAAATGCCATATTCCCGCAAGATCCTGGCGGCATGCCAGAGGTCATTATCTACACTAAAACGACCGAGGAAGTGACCAATGAATATATGTCCACCTTTAGTATTACTGGCGAAAAATCCTATCTTGAATGGAGAGATGGAGCCATTGCTCCTGTAAGATATTAGGAACTTTTTTACCTAATAAATCTATTTATACAATTAGATAAACGACCATGAAATATACTAACGAAGTCATTATCGCACGCCCCCTTGCTGAAGTTGTAGAGCAGTTCGACAGTGTAGAGAACCTCTACAAATGGATGACCGGGCTGACCAATTATGAACATTTGAGTGGTACGCCCGGTCAACCTGGTGCCAAAGCTGTTTTATCGGTCAAGATGGGCAAACGGGAAATGCAAATGACCGAAACCATCCTGAAAAATAACCTTCCGGAGGAATTTACCGGTGTTTATGAAACGCCAGGAGTAGAAAATATTCAAGTCAATCGTTTTGAAGAAACTACTGAAGGTCACACTAGATATATCTGTGAAACTGAATTTAAATTTGAAAGGCTAAGCATGAAAATCATAAGCAAGCTTTTCCCAGGAGCTTTCAAAAAGCAAACCCTCAAATTCATGAATTCCTTCAAAAACTTTGTAGAAGGTAGATAATTGTAAATACATCCAGGATTTTTTCCTTTGCTAAACTCAGTTTGCAGACTTTGTTGTTATATTGGTTCAAATCTTAGAATTACCAAAATAAAGCATGCGCATCATTCATACAGCAGACTGGCACCTTGGGCATAAGCTGCACGATAAAAGTCAGCTCGAAGAACAAGCTCTTTTCCTAGATTGGCTAGAACAAGCCATTCGGGAAAAAGAAGTGGACATGCTGCTAGTCTCTGGAGATATTTTTGATACGGCCAATCCACCCACAGAGGCCACTACCCTGTATTATACATTTTTGGCCAAAATTTGCTTATCAGCTGATTCACCTTGCCAACAAGTAGTTATCACTGGAGGCAACCACGATTCCCCTGGACTACTCAATTCAGCTGCACCTGTACTTAACCACATTTCTACTCATATAGTAGGTAAAGCAACAGATAATATAGCCGATGAGGTATTCGAATTTGATATAGCTGGTGAAAAAATCATTGTTGCCGCAGTGCCTTATTTGCGCGATAAAGATATTCGAAATCAGACGCTAAACGAACGCTTTGAAGATCCAGGAAACCGGTATAAGCAAGCGCTGATTCGACACTATCAAGCTGTTGCTGAAATTTGTGCAAACAAACAAACAGCTAATACGCCTATCCTAGCAATGGGACACCTATTTGCGGTTGGCGGCACTACTTCCGATAGCGAGCAAAGCATCTATGTAGGTGGTCAAGGAGATATTGGCGCTGACGACTTTCCTCCGATTTTTGATTATATCGCACTGGGTCACCTACATAGACCACAAACCATTGCTGGTAATGAAAAAGTGCGATACTCGGGTTCCCCATACAAACTCAGTTTTAGCGAAGTTGGGCACAAAAACAGTATCGAATTACTCGAAACAGATCAAAAAGGTAAGCTCACAAGAGAAAATATATTGGTTCCTATATTTAGACCCATCCTTCGCATAGAAGGGGACAGTCAGGCTTGCTTGGACCAACTACAAGCTTATAATCAAAAGCATACAGCACCCCTACAAGCTTGGGCAGAATTAGTTCTAGACGAAAAAACGCCCAATTTATTGAGTTTGCAAAAGACTACTGCCGCTTTTTCCAATGTGGAAGTACTTAAATACAGCCTGAATCGTACCAAATCACTTCATTCCCTTGAAGATCTGGCCAAACAATCTAAAGTCATCGCTGAATTAACGCCAGTGGAAGTTTTTGATAAACTCTGCACCGATCAGGAGGTTGATCAATCGAAGCAAAAGCGAATGAACGATCTTTTTCATGAAATCCTTAATCAAGCCCAAAATCAATAATTCATGAAGATCCTAAGCCTGCAGTTCCAAAACATCAGTTCATTGAGCAGTGAGGAGCCCATTCATATTGATTTTGAAGCTTCTCCACTGGGTGATACCGGTATTTTTGCTATCACTGGTCCAACGGGATCAGGTAAAACCAGTATCCTCGATGCGATAACAATCGCCTTGTATAAGGACGCACCACGATTTCAACAAAGTAAAGATGGCGGCAAATATACCGATATAGTAAGCCACGGGGCTCAGCAGGCATTCTCTCAAGTTCGATTTGAAAATAATGGCATTATTTATCGGTCTAGCTGGAGTATCCGTTTGACGGGTAAAAACAATAAAATACTATCTAATCCTAGGGAAGATGTAGAATTGATAGACGAGGCTAATGAAGATAAACCACTAGCTACCTCCATCACAGATCACGCTATTCAAATCAAAGAAATCCTGAAACTGGATTATAATCAGTTTCTAAGATCTGTTATGCTAGCTCAAGGTCAATTCGCTGCTTTCTTGGAAGCAGATAACAAGACCAAGGGAAAGCTTTTACAACAAATCACTGGAACAGCTATCTATGAGCGTATCGGAGATTTACTCAATATTCGAATAGGAGAAGAGAAAAAAGAACGGGACCGCTTAGCAGCCAAAGAAAATCTCGAAGATATCTTAACTGCTGAACAACTGGAGGTATTGCAAGCAGAGCAGGTAAACATTGACCAAAAAGGGAAGCTACTTAACCAATCCCTTAGTCAACTTCAAGCAGCGAAAAACTGGTACAGCAGACTGGACGAATTAGAACAGCAGCTAGAGGCATTAAACCAACAGCAAGCTTCTATGGAAGAAGCCAATACCAATCTAAAGCAGTATAAAAACCAGCTTGATCAACATCACCTAGCACTCCCCTTTCAAGCATTTATTACCGAAATCAATAGAATTCAAGCTGCACAAACAGCCCAACAAAATGAAAGGACTCAAGTTCAGCAGCAAATTTCCACTCTAAAAGAAGAGGCCATTCAACTTGAGGCTAAAATTCAAGCAGATCAAAAAGCCAGTCAAAAAGCACAGGAAAATAAAGCGAATTGGACCGGACAACAAGTTGAAATCCAAGAAATTGAAAAACAATCAAATACAGCCAGACTAAAGCTAGAAGAATTAGTCGAAGAAAATAAAACCCTTCAAAATCAATTCTTTAGACTACAAGAGGATGCTCAAGTAGTCCAAAAACAAATTCAGGCGCAACAAAATGCTCAACAAACTGCTACTCTGTTTATATCCCAACACCCATACTTAGGATTATTAGCCAAAAATTGGAGTACACTTCAAACCTTATCCGTTCAACAGCAACAAAGCTTGGCGGCTCAAAAACAATTGACTTCAGATTATGATAGCAAACTAAAGGAATTGGAATCCAAGCAGACTGAATTTCAGCAAATCCTTAGTGATATTAAGCAACTTAAAACCATACAAGAAGCTATTCAAAAACAGCTGTCAAAAGCTGGAGCAGGTATTACCCTTGAAGAAGTGACCCAACTTGAAAAGCAGGCCCTAGAACTTCAACAATTCCAAACTACCCTGGAAAATTGGCTTCATATCAGTACCGAATTAGAGGAAATTCAAGCCTCTAAAAAAGAACTCCAGTCTACGGTTCAAACCAAAAAGCAGGAATTAGCTGAGCAATTGAAGCAGATCAAGTCTTTACAAGAACAGATACCACAGCAACAACAGGCAGTGACGGATCAAGAGCAAATCCTTCAACTGATTCGACTCTCCGCCAACCATATCATTGAAACAGCCCGTAAAGATTTACAAGAAGGCCAAGCTTGTCCAGTATGTGGTAGCACGAACCATCCCGGTCATGCCCATGCAATCTCTGATGAAGAAGTTGATCATCAAGAAAAAGCCTTGGAATCTCGTCAACAAGTATTGATCCAATCCCAACAGGAACTCCAAGAACTCGAAAAGTCAAATGCCATATATCAAACGGCTTTCGAACATCAAAAGGAACAACTATCTAGATTAGCCAAACTAGAGCAAGACTTGCAAGAACAATTAAGTAGTCATAGGGCCTTAGGAATAGCTGAATCAAAAGTGGCAAACCGAAAAAGCTTAGAAGAAACTATAGATAAAATAGGTAAGCTGACTCAACAAATTGAACAAGCGAAATCCTTATTGGACCAACATCAAGAATTCTTGTCTCAGCTTGAATCTATTCAAACACAACTCACGCCGCTACAAGAAAATACACTAGTGCTTGAAACAAAGCTCACTGCTGCTAAGGAGCGCCTACAAGAATTAGAAAAAGCGTCTGCTTCTAATCTATCACATATTAGCGAGATGGAAACACAATTCCATACCATCCTAAAAAATGGTAAATATCCACAGCAAGCTGCATTAAGTGACGAGCAATTCTTGCCTCAATTGGAACAAGCCATAGGCCAGTTTAAGCAATACAGTGCCGACTTACCCCATTTGAATCAAAGCCTAGAGCAACTCAACGGGCAAGCCAAAGACTTAGATAAACAAATGGTGCAATCCAAGGCAAAACTGGACCAACTAAGAACTAGTTATACTCAGACCAAGACAAAGGAATCTGAACTAAAGCAAAGACAACAAGCTATACTAGGCGACTTCCAGTCTGCAGAGGCGAAAGCTAAGTTCATAGATCAAGAAGTTACTCAGACCAATCAACAAGTTGAAGCCAACAATAGCAAGCAAAGTTATATCAAGCAACAAATTGCCACATTCGAAGGTCAGCAGTCCACCGTACAACAATCATTGAAGGACTTAGAGGATTCCATGCAGAGGAATAAGAAGGAATTGGCCAAAGCGCTTGAAAAAAGTCCTTTTGCCTCTATTGAAAGCCTTGCAAATGTTTTGTTAAGTCCTGAAAATTTGAAGGAATTACAAAAACAAGTGGAACGGATTCAAGAAGGCATTACCCATTGGAATGCACAGCTAACAACTATCCAAAAGGAATTAAGCAAACATCAGTCCAATAAATCCTTTGAAGAACCCAAGGCAACTATCTATCAAAAGCTAGAATCTTTAGGTGCTGAACAAAATCAACTCAACCAACGCTTGGGTGAAATCAAAAAGACCATCGAAACAGATGAATACTTGCGTAGTAAGAACCAAGCGCTACATCGAGAAATAGAAAAGCAAGACGAGGTTTTAAACGATTGGACCTATTTGAGAACCATTATGGGGGGCTCGAAAGATAGCTTCAATACTTATGCCCAATCTTTGACCCTTCAATACCTCATCCAATTGGCTAATGTGCACTTGGACAGATTGAATAATCGTTATTCACTTATTCCAAAAGGGATTGAGGATAATAAACCAGGCTTAAACTTTTTATTGGCCGATGCCTACTTAGCTGGAGAAACCAGAAAAATCTCTACTGCTTCTGGTGGAGAAAAATTCCTCATCAGTTTAGCGCTAGCACTAGGATTATCCGACTTATCTAGTCACAATGTTCAGATTGGCTCCTTGTTTATTGATGAAGGCTTCGGAACTCTAGATGTTAAGACCCTAGATACGGTATTGGCTAGTTTAGAAACCCTTCAAGCGCAAGGTAAAACCATAGGTGTTATTTCCCATGTGGAAAGTCTGAAAGAACGAATAGGAACCCAAATTCAGGTTAGCAAAAACAGTAATGGGATTAGTTCTATACAGGTTGTGCAACATTAAAATTGAACTCCAGTTTTTTTCAATCGCCATTCATAGATAGCCACTACCATCATAAGCATCAGTAGACTATATACACTATCCTCGACAGGTATAGTAGTAATGCGCGTTCCGATATGATGTTCTGGATTATAGTTCACAATAGGTAATTCAGTAAAATTCCCTGTTAATACGCCATTTACAAGTAGAAAAGGTAACCAACTCACAAGATACATCAATAAAAATCGACCACTCCAAGATGGATTCTTATAAGCTAACCAAAAACAAGCCACGCTGGTCAAAGAAAAGGTTACCAATGGATAAATTCTATCATTAAAATAGATAGCTAATACGAGTAAAATAGCTCCGAATCCATAGAAAAAATAAGGCGCAACAGCTTTCAACAAGTCCCGTTTGATATAATACCGAATGGCTTCATAGATAAACACGCAAGCAAAAGGTACACAGACAAAGAAAGACCATTCTTCTAAAGGTAGGCCAAAGAGTCTAGCACCTGTGATATAGTCATCTCTGAACCACCAGACGCCCATTTCAGTGAACCATACATCCCAAGGAATAAAGAGTAACATCATAAGCACTACTCCAGGAAGAATATATCGAACGCGCTTGTAATAAACCAAACGATATTCAAAGCTCCTGATGAGTGGGAATATGATGGTGAAAATCATCAAACCCAAGTATAAATATTTTGTCTCCAAAAAATCCATGCTGCTTAAGTAGTTAGTATCATATAAAGAATCTGATGATCAGGAAAAATATAAACTGCAAGAAAAAAACGAATAAAGAGGTCTTCTGGTTTATATCAGGTAATATTCGGTATAAAATAAATTGAATTATAGCTGCCGTAGAGAACCACATGATGTAATTCTTTAAAGGAACAACTCCACCCTCCCATTGCCAAAAATCTAAACCCATGGCTACTGGTTCTATGAAATAATCTAAACCAACCATCAAAGCTGATGCAAATATCATTTTTAGGTATTTATTCCACTTCAAATGAAAGAAAATCCCAAAGCTGGATAAGCTGAGTAAGACCCAATTAACACCCATAGTTGGTGGCACTTCAAGCAAGTGGGGTCCTAATGTGGGCCCATAATAATAACTTCCAAAAAGGACACCCGTTTTCACACCTGCGACTTCCACAAAAAAACCAATTAAAGCAACAATAATAGATGCCTTCCATAATGATCTTCCAACTCCTTCATTCGACCATAAATACATACCTGTAGTGAATATTAAGTTCAGTGGGGTCAAGAGCAAGATTTCCTCTCTAGATACTTCAGCACATATTCCTAAGATTCCAACGATGTATACGCAGGTAAGAAAAAATATAGTCCGTTGTGTTCTATTCCAATTATTCATGTGTTTTGGCAATTAGGTCTCCAACAATCTTTGCTGAAGAAAGTGCAAGCGGAATACCACCCCCAGGATGAACAGATCCACCGCAGAAGTACAAGTTTTTAATTTTCTTTGAGAAATTAGGATGTCTAAAAAAAGCAGCCATTTTAGAATTAGAGGAAGTTCCATAAAGCGCGCCTTGGTATGAAGCTGTTTTAGACTCAATCAATCTAGGATCAAGAATATCCTCTTCTTCAATCAAAGATTCGATGTCTCTACCCAAATTCCTAGTCAATTTAGTCAAAATATCTTTACGAGCCTGTTTAATTAACGATTCCCAATCTTGGCCCTCATTATAAGGCACATTAATCATGACAAACCAATTTTCACAACCTTCAGGTGCATCATCAACTTTATACTTGGAGCTAACATGTACGTAGACAGTAGGATCATTGAATACACTTTTATCTTCAAATATAGTTTTAAACTCCTCCTCATACTGATCACTAAAGAAAATATTGTGTAAATCCAATGCTGGAAATACCGCTTTAATCCCCCAGTAAAAAATCAATGCAGAACTGGATCTTTCTTGGGCTAGTATTTTTTCAGGTTGCACTTGATCTGGCATCAAATATTTATAAGCCGGTACCACATCCATATTGCAGACTACCAGATCTGCAAATTTTTCGACTCCATCTACCCGAATACCTTTTGCTTCTCCAGCTTGAACCAAAATTTGTTTTACAGGACTTTCATAATGAAATTGCACCCCTAAATCCTGCGCTAAATCGATCAAAGATGTTGTAATACTATACATACCTTTTTTAGGAAAAAATGCACCCATATTGTATTCCAAATGTGGTATTATATTAAGTATACCAGGTGCTTTGTAGGGATTAGACCCATTATAAGTCGCATATCGGTTGAATAACTGTCGTAGCTTTTCATGTTTAAGCTTTCGCTTATTTACCTGATCCATGCTACTAGCTATATTAAGAAAAGGTAGATTCAGTATTGCCAACAAAGTTGATCTATTCAAATAGGAAGAAATCTTGTGCAAAGATTTGCGTAAAAACAATTCACCTGTATGCTTGTAGATAAATGCACTTTTAGCTAAATACTTCTCCACTAATTGAGTATCTACATCCAACTTAAATGCTAATTCTTGTAAAAACTTGGCTCGATCAGCATAAGCATTTAAACGTTTACCATCTTCAAAAAAGTAGCGACAAATCTCCTCTAGCTGCTCATATTGAAAATGAAGCCTAGGATCTCGACCACTTTCTTCGAAGAGCTCTTCCACATATTGTGGCATAGTAAAAAGTGAAGGCCCCGCATCGAACCGATAAGCTCCTAATTGAATTTCTGTCAACTTACCTCCCGCATAGGCATTGGATTCAAATACTTCAACTTGATAGCCTTGGTTAGCTAGCCGGATAGAAGAAGCAATTCCAGCAATACCAGCACCGATTACAATTGCTTTAGGCATAGGTTTTTTAAACGATTAAGCAAAGAAAGATAACAAAACTTAGATAGACTAAGTTTTTCAACAGGTTATTTGAAACACGCTATGCTTAAATAAATAAAGCAAATAGGAGCTGTACAAAAATAATCTTTAGTACAACTGAAATGGGTAGCATTAAGGAAAAGCCAATAATAGGAAGCTTATTTCCACTCTTTATCATAGCAAAATCCAAAATAGCTGGCTGGTTAGACATAAAACCCATCAAGATAGAAAAAGGAATCTTGAATAATTTATAACCAACAATCATAGCAATGAATACTGCTGTAAGTGTAATTATAACGCCACCGAGAAATATCATACCACCTTTAATCGTGAAAATAGTAGCTAAAAAAGTATGACCAGAATTAATCCCAATTCCTGCTAAAAGCAACATCAATCCAATCTGCCTTAATGTGATATTTGCACCATAAGGTAATGTCCAAACAATACCTCCTGTTTTCCGGACGGAACCCAAAACCAAGCCGATGATTAATGGCCCACCAGCATATCCCAATTTGAAATTAACCCCACCAGGCATCTCAAAACTGACCATCCCAAGTAAAAGACCAAAGGCTAAACCTAAACCAAATGAAAATAAATTGATACTCGCCAATTTTTCATAGGAATCACCAAAAAATGCTTTTACGCGCGCCACATCGCCTCGCTTGGCCACTACTCGAACTCTATCCCCTAATTCTAACACAGTAGATTGGTCAGCTATGATATCAATATCCCCACGAATCACTCGGGTAACTATGGCAGAGAATTTTTCTGAAAGATTCAATGAAGCCAGCGTTTCCCCTGCAATCTTAGGGTTGGATACAAATATCCTTCTGGTTGAGTATTCACTATTATCATCGGACAAATCATATTCTGTTTTTGTCCCAAAGAGTTGAGCTGTATGTTCTACTTCCTTCGCATCTCCAATAACTACGACCTCATCCCCCAATTTAAAAGTGGTATCAAAATGCACTAAAGCCGTAACGTCGCCTCTTTTCATACGACCAAAAACGACTTTGATATCCTTTAATCGCTTCAGATCACGTAAAGCAATATGGCAGATATTCTCCTGCTCAATCCGAATAGAAGCTTTTTTAATCTCTTTCTTAACTGGGTATTGATCACTAAGATCTATCTCTTCTTGCTTAAAGTTCACTTTGAACACACGAACCAATATCACAATAGCAATCATAGAAGCGAGAACGCCCATCGGATAAGTCAATGAATATCCAATAACTCCATTTTGAATCCATTGATTTAATAAAGCCGCATCCTCAGGTCTACCCTCTATCATATCAACAAAAGCAGCCAATGAAGCTGTACTAGTAGCAGTTCCGGAGAACATACCCGCAAGCGTTGAAGGTTCAAAATCTAGTAAAAAGAAAACCAGAACAGCAGCACCAACATATAATGAGTTCAAGAAAAGAACAAAAAGTATATCCCGCTGTCCACTCTGCTTTAGATTAGAAAAAAAAGAAGGACCACTGTTGAGACCCAAAGCATACAGGAATATGGCCAATCCAAGTAAGATAATGATTTGTGGAACTTGAAAATCTGGGCTCAAGCCACCAAAAAATAGCCCAGTGAATAGCACAGCAGCAGGTCCGAGTTTTACACCCAGAATATTGATTTTACCCAAACCGAATCCAATACCGAAAACCAATACGATTAACAAGATTGGATTTTGAATTAATGCTTCCATCAGACCAAAAAGATAAGATACAAAGTTACATGCATTTGAACTCTGGTTCAATCTTCAAGCAAAGATTCTAATAGTTAATTAATCAACAAAAATTTCTAAGGCAAATCATTGTTTTATCCTAATTAAATACAGCATATTCAATTGATTAATGAATATTATTTGCTGATTAATTTTCTATCCATTACATACTAAATACTGCTACTAATTATAGTATTTTGCAGTATGAAGCATCTGCATAGTAATTGGGGAATTTATTTAGCGCTACTTTTCATATTAGCGAATACCCTTTATCACTCCAGATGGAACAATACCCAGACAGAAGCTCCAATCTCTTGGGATGCCAGTGGCTATTATTCATACTTGCCAGCCGTTTTCATATATAAAGACATCCAGGCTTTAGATCACATGCCAGTTATTATTGATCAGTACAGACCTTCACCACAAATGGATCAAGCCTTTCAACATGAAAGTGGTCATTATATCTTCAAATACACGCTTGGACAATCGTTGACCTACTTACCGGGTTTTGCCATTGGTCATATATGGGCTAAGAATAGTACACAATATCCTGCAGACGGATACGCCTATCCCTATCAAGCAGCTACCTACTTTTATGCCTTATGTTTTGGTTTATT
>CAXQNQ010000218.1:0-8547 GCA_964225135.1 Mesoflavibacter profundi | reverse complement strand
TACTATTGGGGTAATAAAAAAAGCGACTCTGCAGAAGCAGAGTCGCCGTACTTATAAGACTATTATGACACAATATCAGGTGAATATTATATCACCCTTATTGTATTATACTTTAGAAATTCACTTTGAAACTTGCGTTCCAAGTACGTCCGAAACCAAACCATACGTAGTTTCTTACGTCTACTCCGTTCCAAGTGTCCACTGTATTATCATCAACATGAACATTTGAATTAGATTCTGCAATGTACTCTGTATCAAGTACGTTGTTTACGTTAACACGGAAACGTCCATCTAAATTACCAATTGGGAAATTAAATGTAAGACCTGCATCTAATAATCCATATGATGGAAGTAGAAGCGCTCCTGCGTTATCCGGTGATGTAAATGTATTATCCGTAATAGAGTAATCTGCGTATAAGTTATCTACGAAGCGGTAACCTAAATCAACATTTACACTCTTTCCTACTTTATAATCTGCTTCGAAGTATAGTACAGTTTGAGCTGCATCACCTACTTTAGCACCATTCAGGTAAAGAGTACCCTCACCTACTTGCTGCTGATTCTCATCAAACAATGTAGCTGTAAAGTCTTTAGTATATGACCAGTCACCAAGTGAAGCCATACCTTTCAATCTTAAATCAGACATTGGTCTCCAAGAAGCTTCAATTTCAATACCGTTATGAAGTACATCTACATCGCTAAATTGAGCTGTTCCATCTACTCCAAGTTCAGTAGTAAATCCTCTTGTTATGAAACGGTTACCCCAAGTTGTAGAGTAAAGGTTTACATTTGCTTTGAAGTTATTTGATACATAACCATATCCTAACTCGAATGAAGTAATAGTCTCATTCTGAAGATCTGGATTAATATCATTAGCATATCCAGGGAATACACCATCAAAGTTTGGTTGACGAGAAATCATACCAGTATTGAAGAATACATTCATCTTCTCGTTAAGGTTGTAGTTTGCACCACCTTTTACGTATCCACCTGGTTGAGTTTGTACTTCTGACTCAGGATTAGCTGCTTGATCAAAGTAATCAATTCTTTGGAATGATTGGCTAGATGTTCCAGCTTGAACAACAGCAGTTAAAGCACCACCATTGTTGTACTCAACCATACCATTATATCCTACCCATCTTACTTCACCGATATTATAGTAATCGATTTTTGGACCAGCAATTCCTGTATTGTTAAACGGAGATGCTTCGATAGTAGTATTGATGAATTGACCATTTGAATTGTCATTACCTGTAGAGTAATAAGCATCAAGACCCATTAAGTTATTTAACGCTCTGTAGTGATATCCTGTGTAGTTTCTTAAGTCAACTCCAACAGAAAATTTGAATGCGTCTGTTGTATACTCTAAGTTAGAGATTGCACCAACCCAATTGTGTGAGTTCATAGATGCTCTTCTGATTAATACAGCTCTATTTACACCATCATCTTTGTAACCATTAGATCCAACTTTTTGACCAGCATAATCACCATTAACACCAGTGTAACCTTCAGTTGTACCTTGGTTTACAGCGACTGCATTATCAAAGTTGATAAAGCCATCTTCATCTCTGTTATTGATACCATCCTCAATAACGTGCTCCGTTAAATCTTTTCTAAACGGATAGTAGTTAATATCAGAATTTCTGAAGTTGTTACCTCTTGGTCCAGTACCACCACCTCTACCGGCAGAACCGTAGAATGAAGTAGCTAATTTAAGCTTGCTAGAAATATCCCAATCCCAGTTGAAAGTAGCTAGTGGCTTGTTGTAGAAGTTTCTTCTCATAGAGAATTCCTCTACCTCACCATCAGCGTTAGTCATGTAACCACCGTTAGAGTTCCATCTTCTATCCAAACCTTCTTCTCCGAAGTTTTGGTAATCACGAATAGAAACCCATACATCTCTTTGGTGGTGCCATTGGCCAGCTCCAAGAACAGATAAGTTCAATGAGTGGTTAGAACCTTCTGGTGCATAACCTACAGCTGCAAAGTAAGTCCAACCTTCTCCTTGCGTATTGTAGATATATCCATTACCTGCCCACCTAGAAAGCAAGAATGAAGTTGCCCATCCATTATCATTTAGACCAGTAGAAATAGCAACTGAAGTCTTTTGGAATCCATCGTTACCAATTACTTGTTGTGCAGATCCTCCTCTTTTTGCTTCCGCAGCTTTAGTGAAGATAGATACTGTACCACCTACTGAAGGAACTGCTAAACGAGAAGCTCCTAAACCTCTTTGAATCTGGATACCAGATGCAACATCTGTAAGACCAGCCCAGTTAGACCAGTAAACCCATCCATTCTCCATATCATTGACTGGCTGTCCGTTGATTAGGAATGATGTGTTTCTTTGGTCAAAACCTCTAAGTGAAATTCTTGAATCTCCATATCCACCACCTTGCTTAGTAGCGTATACACCTGGAGTTTTATTCATAATTTCAGGGAATTCTTGGTTACCCACTTTAAGCGAGATCTCACTTGGAGAGATAGTTGAAACTGCTACTGGTGTTTCTCTTACCTTAGCAAAATCAATTACACCTGAAGTAATAACTACTTCTCCCAATACATTAAGATCAGCTTCCATTTTGATTTCCATTCCGTTTCTAGCGGAAACTTCCATCGTAGAGTAACCAATGTAGGAAACCTCTAAAGTAGCACCTTCCGATACTTCAAGAGAGAATGTTCCATCGAATCCTGTCACAGTACCATCAGTAGTACCTTGCACTAGGATTGTGGCACCTGGCAATGCTTCATTTGTTTTAGCATCGACAATTTTACCGTTAACTGTTCCTTGTCCGAAGGTTACACCTGCGATTAACAAGAACATGAAAGTTTGTAAAAACTTTTTCATAATCAGTGAAAGATTTGTTTAAAGAATTATTGTCAAATTTAAGAGGAGATCTCAAAGTTGAGCGCACCTCAGTATTAATTTTTTGTAAATTCTAATGAGCCAGGGGCAAAACAAAATCAACTTCCACAACTACCAAAAATTCAAAAACAAAATTTGGTAATTTTCCAAATCTCAGCTTCTAATTCGCGTCTTAATTTCCATAAATTCCTATATATCGATTTACTCCATTTGAGCTTGCTCGATACATACCTTCTGTATTAAATGGCATTTCAATGTTCCCGTCCTTATCTACAGCAATCAACCCTCCGGAACCACCTTTTTCAACCAACTTACCATTTACTAAATCTGTACATGCCTCCCTCAAAGAAACATTTCCATATTCCATTCGAGCAGCAATATCATGCGCAACAGCATAGCGAATAAAATATTCTCCGTGCCCAGTGCATGAAATAGCTACTGTATTATTATCTGCATAAGTTCCTGCACCAATGATAGGTGAATCTCCAATGCGATTGTATTTTTTATTCGTCATACCTCCCGTAGAGGTACCCGCAGCAAGGTTGCCAGATTGGTCTAATACCACGCAACCTACCGTTCCGTATTTATAGTTTGGATTTATGTACATGGATGTGCCGCTTTCTTCTGCTTTGGCACGTTGAAGGGATTCATATCTTCGTTGGGTATAAAAATAAGAGGGGTCTATAGTATCTACTCCTACTTCCACAGCAAATTGTTCTGCACCTTTTCCTGTGAGGAGGACATGTTCTGATTTTGTCATTACAGCATAAGCACCTTCGATAGGATTTTTTATATTTCTAACCCCACCGATTGCTCCTGCTTCTTGCGTTTCGCCTATCATAATAGACGCATCAAGTTCATTTTCACCTTTTGTATTAAATACAGCACCTTTTCCTGCATTAAATAAAGGTGAATTTTCCATGATTTTAATCACTTCTATCACAACTTGTACTGCATCCGCATTAGCCTCTAACATCTTTTCTCCTGTGGTTAAGACAGAGTCTAAGATTTGAGTATATGCTGCTTCCATTTCAGCAGTCATATTCGCTTTCAAAATAGTACCTGCACCTCCGTGAATAGCTATAGCATAAGGCACTTCTGATGGTCTATTTTGAGCTTCATTTGCGGTATCCACCGAATCACATGCCCACAAGAGGACAAGTAAACAAGTAGCTAGCAGAGTGATTTTCACGTTTTTTCTTTTAAAGATAAAAAAGAAATGCTAATTCCCGACAAATCTTATGCCAAAGTACTGCCCTTTAAGTTTTTAGGTGCAATTATGTCCAAAATCTTCATTCCAAGTACTTCTCCATGCTTTTTTTTGCTCTCAAAAGACCACCCTGCTATGTGGGGACTAAGGATAACTTGATCCGATTCAACTAGAAATTTATAATCCTCATTTTCCTGCTTTAAATGATCGAGATCCATAAGTTGATCAAAAGACTGATCCTCATACTCTAAAACATCCAATGCTGCTCCTAAAACTTCACCCCTTTGGATAGCCTTAACTAGGGCTGCAGTTTCCAATACTAAACCTCTTGCTGTATTGATTAAGAAAACAGGACGCTTGAGTTTAGCAAAAAAGGAATCATTGACGAAGTATGTATTTTGCTCATCTAGGGGAATGTGAAGAGTTATTACATCTGATTTATTGAGCAACTCTTCAAGTGATACAGCTGTTGCAAAATCATCGCCATAATCTTGCTTGTATTTATCATAAGCCAACACTTCTACATCAAAACCCTGTATTTTTTGGGCAAAAGATTGGCCCATGTTACCATAGCCTATTATCCCAACGATTTTTCCTTTGAGTTCGAATGCCCTATTTTCTTCTCGACTCCAAATATTTTGCTTGACTTGTTGGTTACATCTGCTCAAGTGATTCATTAAGTTTAATAACATGCCAATAGCATGTTCTGCAACAGTGTCTCTACTTCCTTCAGGAGAAATTAATACGGGAATATTGCATTGCGAACAAGCAGCAGTATCTATATGATCTAGCCCAACTCCTTCCCTAGCAATAAACTTCAAGTGCTGAGCTTGTTTTATAAAATCTGCGTCAAGAGCTATCCTAGACCTCAGTATCAAACCCGAATAATCCTTGATCTTAGCTTTAACCCTTTCATAAGAAGACTCATAATCCGCTTCATAAGGAATTTGATGCTTACTTAAGGTTTCCAAAAGTACTTCATGTGGTTTATTCAGTATAAGAACTGGCTTCATGGTTTTACTTTTACCTAGGAATGTAGATATTTGCACAAATTTGATTGTGAAGATATGAAATACAGAAGATTAACAGAGTCAGAACTAAAAGAACTTGAACAAGATTTTATTCGATTTTTAGCTAGTAATCAAGTAACAGCTAGTGATTGGTTAAATCTTAAGGACCAGGATAATGAAAAAGTGGAAGGGCTGATCGAGTTATTTAGTGATCAGGTTCTAGATAAAGTAGTATCTACAACAGAATACCTAGAATTCAAAAGCATGAATGATATAAAGACTTTCCATTGCCAAGCAGATAAAATTGTCATGATGGGACTATTTGTAGAAGGGAATGCGCAGATTGATTTCACCAAAAACCAATCCACCAATCAAATCATGGAAATGGTCCAAGCCTCTGGATCAGCTGTTAAAATATATACTGCTGAAAAAGGATATCAAGCAGGAGATCGCAACCAAGAAATCTTCAAAATGCTAGAAAATGGTTGTTTAATTTCTAAGGATGGAGCCTTATACAAAACCCTTGCAGGACTTAAGGGTAAGTAATTTTAAATACCGCTGTACGAACCGTTTGACGAGTAGGATTATCTGGGTAGTGTAATAACAAATCCTTTGCAATATCCAAATCAAACACTTCCTTCATATCTCGAATCAAACCGCAAGGTACAGCCTTTGTAGTTAACTGTTCTACCCATTTTGCAGCTGTATCTTTGGCAAATTCAGCTTCTAATAAAGGAATTAATTCAAACCGATGTGCAACACGATCAGCATTGGTTCTAAATCGATTATCCATCTTAAGTTCACTTAATCCTAAGCAAGTGCAAAGGGATTCAAAATGTTTATCCGACCCTACAGCAAGCACAAACATTTTTCCATCCCGTCCCCCAAATACATCACCATAAGGAGCTATGTTAGGGTGTGCACTTCCCATAGCTTTTGGAATATGTTTTCCTATCAACCAATTAGTGGCTTGATTAGCCAGAGAGGCTAAAGCAGTATCGAATAAGTTTACTTGAACATGAGCACCATTTCCTGTTTTCAACTGCTGAATTAAAGCCACTAAAACACCTTCTTTAAGCTGATGAGCAGCGAGGATGTCTATAAGTGCCACAGGCATTTTTACAGGCGTTCGATTGGGTTCTCCCGTCATGTGCATATAGCCTGTTTCTGCTTGTAAAACCACATCATAAGCTGGACGATCAGATTTAGGGTAGCCTGTTAATTCCGCAAAAATAATGGTAGGATCTATAGTTTTGATCGAGTTATAATCCAACTTTAATCGGTTTGCAACTGACCCCCTAAAGTTGGAAATAACTATATCTGCTTCCTTAATCAACTCCACTAAAACTTGATAATCTTGAGCATCTTTTAGATTGAGAAACTGTACTTTCTTTCCATAATTAATACTCCAATAATAAGAAGATGCATCTGAATCTTTTTCCTCCCCAGCAGTTTTCCAAGTTCGTGTTACATCACCACCAGTCAATTTATTCTCTACCTTGATTACTTCGGCACCTAGTTCGGCAAAAAACATGCCAACTGCAGGCCCTGCCAATACAGAGGCCAATTCAACAACTTTCAATCCTTCGAATACTGGTGTCATTTGAAATATTTGTAATATTGAAAGCTCAACAATCAAAACCTCAAGATATGAAAAAGATAGTGGTATTAACAGGGGCCGGTGTAAGTGCAGAGAGTGGTGTCCCCACCTTCAGGGATGCAGATGGGCTGTGGGAAGGTCATGATGTTATGGAAGTGGCTACACCTGAGGGGTTTAGAAAAAATCCTAAACTGGTTCAAACCTTTTATAATCAAAGACGAGCAGCTCTAAAAAATGTAGAACCTAATCCTGCACACTACGCTATTAAATCATTGGAGGAGAAGTATCAAGTAGTAGTCATTACTCAAAATGTAGATGATTTACATGAACGAGCTGGATCTTCCCAAGTAATCCATTTGCATGGAGAATTACGGAAAGTCAAGTCTACCATAGACCCCGATTATATCATTCCTTGGGAGGAAGATTTGAAGCTAGGAGATTGCTGTCCAAAAGGTGGGCAGCTCAGACCGCAAGTCGTTTGGTTTGGAGAAGCAGTTCCTATGATTGAGCCAGCAGCTATGGAATGTATGTCCGCTGATATAGTCATAATTATTGGCACTTCGATGCAGGTCTACCCAGCTGCTTCCTTATTTCAGTTTGCCCCAGCAGATAGTCCTGTGTATTATATCGATCCTAAAGCAGCAGAAAACACAATAGGCCTAGATTCCAATCGGATTACACTTATAGAGCAAAAAGCAACGGATGGTATGGCAGCCTTATTGGATATATTGCTTTCATAGCAACTACAGCTTTACAATTTTGGAATTGTATAATCGTTACAATAAAAAAGGGCTCTTTCCCAAGAAAAAGAGCCCGTACGATGATTATTGAACGATATAATTAAATCTTAACTACCACACATCAAACAATCAGGATCATCTAAGCTACATGCCTTCGGCTCATCAGCAGTAGACATTTGGAAATTTTGTTGATTCGGATCCACTTGCGTTTGATCATTGTTTAATTGCTCTAAATTAGAACCTCCATCGGCAGTTTTACTTACTCTATCAGCTTGTAAACTTTGCTTAATTGTAAACTTAATTGGATCTACAGCTGCTTTGGATCTCAAGTAGTACATACCTGTTTTAAGTCCCTTACTCCATGCGTAGAAGTGCATAGAAGATAATTTAGAGAAGTTTGGATTCTCTAAGAACAGGTTCATACTTTGACTTTGACAAATGTAGGCTCCACGATCAGCTGACATATCAATCACTACTTTCTGGCTGATTTCCCAAACCGTTTTGTAGATTTCTTTGATATCCGCTGGAATCTCATCAAAATTTTGAATAGACCCATTGGCTGCCATCAGGCGTTGCTTCATTTCATCATTCCAAAGACCTAGACCTACTAAGTCTTTTAATAAGTATTTATTTACTATGATATATTCCCCAGAAAGTGTTCTTCTAGAGTAGATGTTCGATGTAAACGGCTCAAAGCACTCATTATTTCCAAGAATTTGAGACGTTGATGCCGTTGGCATTGGAGCTAAAAGTAAACTATTTCTAATACCTTTCTCCTTTACGCTTGTTCTTAACTCACTCCAATCCCATCTATCAGAAGGTGTTACATTCCACATATCGAATTGAAGTATACCTTCTGATGCTGGTGACCCTTCAAATGTTGGATAAGTACCTTCCTCAATCGCTAATTGATTAGATTCGCTAACTGCTGCGAAGTACATCGTTTCAAAAATGTCTTTGTTCAACTGCTTAGCTTCTTCACTATCAAATGGGTATCTCATTTTGATAAAGGCATCTGCTAATCCTTGAACACCTATTCCAATTGGTCTGTGCCTCATATTAGAGTTACGAGCCTCCGGAATTGGATAATAATTGATATCAATGATTTTGTTCAAGTTACG
>CAXQNQ010000217.1:0-3537 GCA_964225135.1 Mesoflavibacter profundi | reverse complement strand
ACGCTCTGGGCAGACTATTTTTGAAGGCAGCGGACAACATGCTGGACTAGAGATAGCGGGCGACTTTGAATTGCTTCAATAAAAAAAGGAGAAAGGCCAATACCTTTCTCCTGTCGGGTTGTTTGAGGATTACGCATTACTCTGATTCTTATACTTGTAGACTCTAAGAGTCTATAGCATAAAGGATGTGTTCTTGGACTATAACTATTGAATAGCTGCGTATACTATTGCACACTTATAAAAAATACCAATTATGTCTTTTTGAATTATATCGTCGGCTAAGAAGGGTCTGTAAGATTGGGCCGTTTGATGATGCCAATTTAAGCGAATCTTTTTAACCTACAAAAAAGAGTCAGATAAATTTCAAAAATGTTAGTAAATATTTGGTTGCCTGTGTGTTAAGTGCCTTGAAATGTCCTAATTGCGCTTGTGTTGTTCCTCTATCATCCCATCCATGGCCTTGTAAGAAGAGGATACGCCCATAGCAAATGCTTGTCTAGTCAGATGAGCCTTATGGAATCCATTGACCGTATCGTATTGTTCAAACATGATCTTCATAACTTCATCATAGCTAAAACCTAATTTATGCAGGCATGCCACGGTAAATCGAATTAAATAAAATCCTTCGTTGTACACATAGTCAAAAATATACGCATCATATGCTTTGATGCTATCCACATCAGGCATATACTCCTGAATATGCTCCATTCGTTTAAAAGGCACCATCTGCCCATTAATCTGTCGAAACAATCTGTTAGACTGTTCGTCCAAATACACATTTTCATACCGATACAATGACTTAAATCCTTTCATTGATTTGATTTAGAGTTAAAAAAAGAGATTCTGATGTGGTCTGCAAAAACTACAATTCAAGATGTTGGAAAAGTAACAGTTGGGTGGCTTTTTTTGAATGAATCCTCTACTACGCAATTCCACTTCGTACTAGCACTCTAATTTTACATCAGAACATCAATACAAACGAAATCACCCTGCATGCGAAACAGCAGTTTTAAACGACTGAAGCAACAACTTAAAAAATTCTTTAACGACGAAGCCATGAAACACTATCAAAAAAACCAAGCATACGATTCTAAATTTGAGCAGCAGACGCATGGAAGTTTTGGGACCTGCCCAACAAACCCGATTCAGCTTTCGGGTAATCATCGAGTAGACAATTACCTCCAGCAACTTCAACACGTAGGTGCATCAAATCTTCAATTCAAGTTCTTGGGCTATACCAATGCACCAAACTTAAATCTTCAAACAGAGACCTTTCAAGTTGTGGATGATTTGGATGAAATAATTGATGTGCTTTATATCTGCACAGGAGCAGTCTTTGATTCAGAGGAATGCCCAGCAGGCTTTTATTTAAATACAAGCAGCCTGGCTGCATAACCCCAAAGGCATTAGATTGGATAGCAAAAGAGGGCCTAAAAAGCCCTCTTTTATTTTATTTTTTATGGATTAGATGTTTAATTCTCTGGATAACCAGCATCATACCAACATTGTAGAATTTGTATTTCTTCTTCTGTCAGATTGCCCCAATCAGCCATTCGCGCCCCATCATTTAATACTTCTATTTCAAACTCGCCTGATTCAAGATATGGCAGGTATTCAGCATAGGTCTCAATATCAATTGGAGAACCAGATGAGGTAGAGGCATGACAAGTAGCACAGTTACTACTTAGAATGGAGGATACTTCTCCGTTATAGATATTATCCAAAGTATTGCAGTCCACCACTTCCGGCATCAATGGACTATCTGTTTTACAAGCAGCAAACAGCAGGGTGCTTAAGATAGCTGTACAAATAATTAATGTCAGGTTTTTCATGATTAGTTATTTGTATCTAAAACGCAAATAAGTAGATTCAGTTTTTGAATTTCGCGATTAATTGAAAAATCCGTCTTTATATTCTGCTCCAAGAACAGAGCATTTTCATAGATCATCTTGCAGTAGTTCATAAGATTCTATCCAATAGCTAGTTTAGTACATTAAAACAAAAATATTTATCAGTATTCAGGCAGCATTTCGTCCTATCTTGGTACCTATCTATATAGTGAATGGCTTAAACAATTATCCCTTGAATGTCATCTAAAAAAAGAACATTCAAACTAATGGTAAAAAAGCTCTATACACTAGAGTAAGATTTAAGAGCAAGGATCCTAAACCGATCTTTGTTCTTTTTTGTTAGACTTTTATGGGAAAAATCCTTCTAACAGGAGCCAATGGCTACATCGGAAAGCGTTTGTTGACAGAATTGGTCGCCCAATCCTATCAAGTGGTTTGTTGCGTTCGGGATCCCAATAGATTCCAAGTTCCCGAGTATCTAGCTGCGAATATTGAAATCATTCAAGTCGACTTCTCCAATCCGATTCCTTCTGATTTGATCCCTAAAGATATTCAAGCCGCCTATTACCTGATTCATTCCATGTCCTCTAGTATCGAATTTGATGTCCTCGAAGCGCAATGCGCCGAGCATTTCAAATCTGCCATTGAACAAAGCTCCGTAGAGCAAGTCATTTACTTATCAGGAATCTCTAATAATGATACCCTTTCTAAGCACCTGTCTTCTCGGAAAAGGGTAGAAGACATTCTCCAATCTGATTCCTATAGTTTAACTATACTTCGAGCAGGTATTATCATAGGTTCTGGTTCTGCTTCCTTTGAAATCATCAGAGATTTAGTGGAAAAATTACCCATCATGATAGCGCCCAAATGGTTGGATACTCGATCCCAGCCTATTGCAATTAGAGATGTCCTGTCTTTCTTAACCAAGGTGCTTTTCTTTAAACCAAGCTACAATCGAAATTTCGATATCGGAGGACCCGATATTTTGAGCTATAAAGACATGTTACTTGGATTTGCCGAAGTCCGAAAACTACGACGTTATATTGGTACAGTACCCATCATGACACCTAAACTGTCATCCTATTGGCTTTATTTTGTAACCTCTACATCGTATAAATTAGCTACTGCTCTGGTCAGTAGTATGAAAGTTGAAGTACTTTGTAGAGATGACGAATTGGCACAAATGCTAGACATCAATCCGATGTCTTATAAACGAGCTATCCAGCTGGCATTTGTACGAATCAAACAAAACGAGATCATTTCTTCTTGGAAAGATTCCTTAGTAAGCGGGCGATTCAAGCAGAATATCTCAAATTACATCCGAGTCCCGGTATATGGATGCTTCAAGGATCAACGCAAATTACGTATCACAGATGAGCAAGCTACCTTAGATCAAATCTGGAAAATCGGAGGTGAAAATGGCTGGTATTATGCCAATTGGTTATGGAAGATTCGTGGATTTATGGATAAGATGCAAGGAGGTGTCGGACTTCGAAGAGGACGATCTCATCCCACGGAGATTTCTGCTGGAGATGCCATTGATTTTTGGCGGGTTCTTTTTGCCAGTCAAGAGGAAAAAAGACTACTGCTTTATGCTGAAATGAAAGTACATGGTGATGCTTGGCTTGAATTTAAAATAAAGGACGGTTTCCTCATTCAAACGGCTACCTTTAGACCGCTAGGTGCC
>CAXQNQ010000216.1:0-6226 GCA_964225135.1 Mesoflavibacter profundi | reverse complement strand
GAAAAGGGCTGTGATTACAATTGTACACGTATCCACCAGAGGGATTTAGTACCTGAGGCAAGCTATCGATAGGGTAGAAGCTATCCCAGAGCACATCCGAGCTTATACCTGGAACAACTTTTTTCCAATCATAGTCTGGATGACGATTTGGTAATAGTCCGTTCGAAATGTAGAAAATCGTGTCTTGGCCATCAGCATAAACAATATTGGTACAAGTTATACCTTGCATATCCAGTGCTTTTCTAAAAGAGGTATAGGAAGTCGCCTTGTTCATTCGATACCATTGTTCTGCTGTCTTAATACTGTGGTTAGCTGTCATTCTGATGGCAAAGGTGCCTTCCTTGGTTTGAAAGGTCGTTCCAAACTTAGAGGTGTAAATCTTTTGCTTGATTCCAAACGGAATAAATCCTAACAGCTTTATTTTAGCTTTGATATGATTGGGTTCAAGAGGGATCCATTCGTTGTCAAATTTGTACAAGTCTTTTTTACTTGGATGCATTTCAAGTTGAAAAATGTCAACAAAGTCAGGGTAGTTGACTGTATGGGCCCAACTTAGATACTCATTGGTGCCATGGAATATGGAAACTCCTCCAACAAAGTTTGCACCTACGATATTCCATCCTTCTTCGCTGCAAAGATGCGCTTCATACCAGGAGTTTAAGCCTTCAAGAGGTTGATGAGAATTAATAGCAATGTATGTGTTCCCATCAGAGGTCTTATTGGAGTTTACTGCAAAGGCATTGGAACCTCGGGTTTCATTATATCCTACCTCAGCTACTTTATTCCTTAGAATCTGCATAAGCGGTTTGTCTGCACTAGATAAGAGCGCCATGCCTACTACATAGGCTTGGATGATATCTTGAGCTTGAGCTGGAAATAGATCTTTATGCAATACTTCTTTAGGATGAAGCGCTGCATAGGTGTTAATGGCTTGTGTGTAGGATTCCAATATGGTTTTAAAGGATGGACTGAGATCTTTGTCGTAATTCGCTTCTACTTGTGCTTTTGGGTTGATGATATGTACGGCAACATCAAAGAATGCCCCTTGCTTACCCAATACTTGTCCTGCCAGCCCTTTTATGGGCAATAATTGCATTTGGATGGTTTCAAAATCATCTTCTGCTGTTGCCCAGGCTAGGCCATAAGCAACACCCGCATCTGTTGGAGCAAATATATGAGGAACCCCAAACGAATCTCTAACGATTTCAATCTGATCTTTTTGAATTTGTGCCTGAGCAGTTGAGTTTGCCAGCATAAAAAGGCAAGTAACCAGGAAAGCATAGAAGGATGATATACTGAAATTATAGGTCATATTTATAGGTATTGGGCAACACAGTATTTAAAATAGTGATTCAATCGAAAAGAACTATAATTATATGTTCAATCATGAAATAAACTGATATCCTATTGCATTAGTTTACTTTTCAAATGGATTTGAATAAATAGATTCCATACGCAGATGAACCACAATTATCCTCAGCTTTCGTTTTTCTAAACCAATATTTTTTTGGTACTAAGAATTTAATTGTAAATTCAATCAAGAACAGAACAACCTAATACAGTGGCTACTACATTTGACCTAAGCATACAAATCAGCGATTTTACTACAATTTCCAAAGCACGTAAAGCTCTTTTACTTTTGATTGCAAATGCGATCAGTGCAGATGTTATTGCTGATAAAGCCGTGCAATTACTTTTTATTTGTACACACAACTCTCGAAGATCACAATTAGCAGAGATACTTACAGATTTATTAGCTAAGCATTATGGATTAGATATTAGCGCTTTTTCAGGGGGTACAGAAGCTACAGCTTTCGCGCCTGAGATGATTCAGGCGATTAATGCATTTGGAATTCAAATCATAGCTGAAGATGATTCAGACAATCCAAAATATCTAGTTACCGAGTTGGGTAAAAAGACTTACTTTTCCAAAGTGTATAATGAGGAATGTAACCCTAGTACTGGATTCTATGCATTGATGGTATGTAATGAAGCTGATGAGGCTTGTCCTGCGGTACAAAATGCAATACATCGATTTCCTTTAAAGTATACAGATCCAAAAGCTGCAGATGATACACCAGAGGTGGCGGATGTCTACAAGGCTACAGTCTTGGAAGTAGGCACAGAGCTAAACTTTCTTTTTCACATGCTCAATAAGCTCAGATTGAATAGTACAAACAGAGTTTAATATTCACAGCCTTTTCTTTAGCTTTGTCGCTAGCGCAAATTAAAATTATGCAATATTCCTATAAACTAAATGCGGAGGATTACTCCTTCTATTACACTTATAATGCCTCTAAGAGTGAGCGTCTACAAAAGAGAAGAAAACAAACTCGATTATTTGCCTTATTAGCTTGCGTCCCTATTGCAGGTATATACTTGTATCAGGACATGCTTTTATTGGGATTTGGCTTCTTGGGTATAGGTTTATTGTGGTTTATTCTGCTGCCTAGGTTTGATGTACGCATGTACAAAAAGAACTTTGAAAAATATGTGGAACAAAACCACCAAGGTGATTTTGATGATAAGCTGACGATTACCTTGAATGACAAACATTGTGTATTAAAATCCAAAGCAGGTGAAGCCAAATTTGGTTTAGACCAAATACAGGGCTTGGAAGGCACTGGAACGCATTATTTTATTTTTATGGATAATGGGCAAAGTTTGGCCATGCCATATGATTTAAATTCAGCAGATCAACAAGAGCTTATCAATCATTTAAGTCAACATTTACAACAGGCCGGAAAAAAGGTTTTAATGTTGGATGAATGGGACTGGAAATAAAAAAAGGGCACGAATTGATGTGCCCTTTTTTTATCCCTTTTTTACAAATTCTGATCGGAGTACTAAGTTTTTGACTTGAGGAGTTTTGCCCTCAATTTCGCCCGTATTTCCATTTAGGCGTATATTTTTAACCTTAGTTCCTCGCTTTATTACAGCAGAGGTACCTTTTACTTTAAGGTCTTTGATTACGATAATAGTATCTCCCGCCTTCAATACCTTTCCATTACAGTCTAGCGTTTCTTCCATGCTATTTTTGACCACAAGATAGAATTTATAAGAATTAATGCGTGTGGATTGCAACTATTTAGAGCGGATATGCATCATTAATATTAAAGGGATTGTAATATGCTGGGAGAACAGTTCAATAAAATAAAATTCTGTCGAGAAGATTGGAATAAGATGGAACAACAAGCATGTGGAAGACTATGTGCGTCCTGTAACAAAACGATATATGATTTTAGGGGTAAGACCCCACATCAAATCTTATTGAAACAGGCAGACCATGGTGGATTAGCTTGTGGGGTTTACGATGCTGACTTCTTTGATCAATTTAAATCTCGTAAATATCGGGCTAAAAGATTCAGTTTTTCTGCCATTTGGTTCTATCTAATTGGACTTTTCCCGGTGAGTGGAATTGCGCAAAAGCAGTCACCTCCTTTAGTAGAAAAGACAGAACAAAGTCCAGTGTCATCAGAATTAAAGCCGCTCCCAAGTGCGGATAAAAAAAAGGATATCATTCAACAACAATTCATTCGGGGAATTGTGATTGATCAAGAATCCCAAAGGCCAATTCCATTTGCTCTAGTGCAAGTTCTTGGGACAGATCTACATGCCTATACAGGATTCGATGGTAAGTTTGAATTTTCACTTTTCCTCACTGCAGCAGAAGATAAATCTAAAACGGTTCGAATCACAAACTTAGGTTATGTGCAGATTGAACGAGAGATGCTTGTTGTGGACCATAAGCTTAAAAATATTCCAATTTTTGAGATGCAGACTAATACCGAGTTAGTATTCTCAGTTAAAGTAGGAGACTACGATCCAACTCCAGCTCGAAAGACCGGAATTTGGCCACAATTCAACACGTTTTATCTCAGCAAAAAACGAATCTGGCAATCAGAGCCAGATCGACAATAAAACATTGAATTATAATTGTTTCACTGCAACCAATTGATGTAATAAGGATCCTATCTGTTCCATGTGTTCAGCTGTAAGGGTATTGTTTTCCTTATCATAAGCTTCCTTAAAGAAAGGCACACTGTATTGGCCTACCACATCAGCCCCCCAATATTTAAAAGAGGGAGCTACTCGTTCAAGTGCATTGGCACCTCCTTTAGATCCAGGAGATGTACTTAAGAGAACGGTTGGGTTATTGCCTAAGAACTGCTTATCCATTCGAGACATCCAGTCAATTAAATTCTTGAAAAATGCAGGAGGAAATCCATTGTGTTCTGGTAGAGCTAAAATAAGTGCATCCGCTTGTTTGAGTTGTTCTATAAGTTCCTTTAGTACTTCTGGGTATCCTTCATTTCGTTCGATGTCAACACTAAAAATAGGCAGATCCAATTGACGCAAGTCCAATAGATCGATTGGGTATTCCTTAAAGTTGTCTTGAATAATTTGAAGTAAGGTTTGATTGATGGAGGTACTACTATTAGAACCTGAAAATGCAATAATCTTCATTAAAATGTGTTTAAAATTTGATTGGGTTTAACCTCTTAGTTTATCTAAAATTTCATTGGCTAATTCAGCCTCTTCCTTGGAGACATTATTGTACACTGCGCTATAATCATGGATTTCATGAATCTCATCCAGGGTATCTAAGCCCTTTTGGGTTATAAAGGAAAAAATCTGGGTTTTGTTGGATGGATTTACTTCTCTACGGATCAGTTCGAGCTTTACCAATTTTTCCAATTGCCTAGTTAGATCGCCTCTTTTGTTTAAGAGTACTTCCTTGATTTCCATAGTCAAAGCGTGTTCTGGATAACGTCCACGCAAGATTCTCAAGATGTTGTAGTGTTGATCATTTAGATTAAACTTTTTGAGTTTATCTATCAATAAACCATTGAGCCAAAGGCCTGTGTAGATACTATTAACTACTAATTTTTCTCTTTCGCTACTAAAGGGCTTACGTTGTTTTAATTCTTCTTCTAATCGCACAATAAAATATATTTTATGATTAAAATAAGTCAACTCTAACTACAATACATAAACCAAATGATATAAAAATTGTATTAGTTTAAAAAAAGATGGGAAAAATTCTTTTTTGGCATAGAAGAGATTTACGCACTTCGGATAATAAAGGGTTATATGAGGCTTTGATTGCTGGCCATCAAGTCATACCCGTCTTTGTTTTTGATTCAAATATTCTCAGTGAATTGCCTGATAATGATCGAAGGGTTAATTTGATTTATGATCAATTGATGGAAGTCCGGAAAAGCTATCAAGCGCACGGAGGGGATATTTTAATCCAGCAAGGTGATCCAATACAAGTCATTCCTGAATTATGTACCTCGCTGGGCTGTTCTGCTGTTTATACCAATTCAGATTATGAACCCTATGCTACATCTAGGGATGAACAAATAAAGGATTCCCTTGAACGCAAAGGTCTATCCTTTCATTCCTTTAAGGATCAGGTTGTCTTTGAACCTCATGAAGTATTAAAAAAAGATGGGACGCCGTACACTGTTTTCACGCCTTTTAAAAGAAGGTGGTTAGAGCATCTAAGCGCATCCGATTATCAAGTGTGGGACTCTGATGGCCAATTGGCTGCTTTAGAACAAGTGATATATGAAACTCCCTCAAAATCGGACTTGGGAATTGTGGATCAGGCATATTTTTTACCTACTCTAGCCAAGGAAAATATTGACAATTACGAAGAGAATAGAAATTTCCCCGCAGTAAATAAATGTAGTTTTAGTTCAGTTTACCTGCGATTTGGAATGGTAAGTGCTCGGTCTTTGGTTCGGGCATCTGTAGATCGTAATGAAACCTATTTATCAGAGTTGATTTGGAGAGAATTTTTCATGATGATTCTTTGGCACTTTCCTAAAGTGGTACACTCCAATTTTAGATCAAAGTATGATGGCATCCAATGGCGGAATAATACGGAAGAGTTTGAAGCCTGGTGCAAAGGTAAAACAGGATACCCTATAGTGGACGCTGGTATGCGTGAATTAAACGAGACGGGTTATATGCACAATAGAGTTCGAATGATTGTGGCTAGCTTTTTATGTAAACATCTATTGATTGATTGGAGGTGGGGCGAAGCTTATTTCGCCAAACATTTGATGGACTTTGAACTCAGTAGTAATATTGGCAATTGGCAGTGGGCAGCTGGTACAGGTTGTGATGCTTCGCCATATTTTAGAGTGTTCAATCCTTACGAGCAGACCAAGAAATTTGATAAAAAGTTAGAGTATATCAAAAAATGGGTACCTGA
>CAXQNQ010000215.1:0-4312 GCA_964225135.1 Mesoflavibacter profundi | reverse complement strand
AATATACCCTGATGTTATAGAGTCTGTTTCAGTGCATGGACCATCTGTTACGATCAAATCACATCATAATGTAGGTGGCTTACCGGAAAAACTTCAATTGGAGATTGTGGAGCCACTGCGCATGTTGTTTAAAGATGAAGTTAGAAGAGTTGGAAAATCTTTAAATATACCTTCCTACATCTTGGGCAGGCACCCCTTCCCAGGACCTGGATTGGGCATTCGAATCCTCGGAGATATAACTCCTGAAAAAGTATCTATTCTTCAAGAAGCCGATGATATATTTATATCAAAATTAAGAGCGCACAATCTATATAACCAAGTGTGGCAATCTGGTGTTGTTCTACTTCCCATCCAATCCGTAGGAGTAATGGGTGACGAACGCACTTATGAGCAAGCAGTTGCCTTGAGATCTGTAAATTCAGTCGATGGTATGACAGCAGAATGGAGTAAACTACCCCACGAGTTTCTTGCTGAAGTATCAAGCGAAATAATCAATAAAGTAAAAGGTATAAACCGAGTTGTTTATGACATCAGCACAAAACCACCAGCAACAATCGAATGGGAATAATCCCCTTAACTTATTCGGACTATTGTTGACATTGAGTTTATTACAATCTTGTGTGATTTTTAAATCTGCAGGTACAACAAGCTCATCGGACAAACCAGATTTTCCAACGGAACTAGAAGGTCCTAAACACATAGATCCCAATACAGGCGAAGTTATTGTAAATCAGCAATTGGATATCACCATTGATACTATTCAATTCACAGAAGGTAGTAGTAACTCTCAAGTTATTGTTTCAGATGCTACAGAGATCTTTGATCCTTCAATTAAAGATCCAAAGGATTTTAATTCAGGCATGAAAATTGCTTGTTTTCTACCCTTTTATGCTACTGAATTTAATCGAATGGATAACCGCATACCTGAAAAGTCTGTGGAAGCCTTGCATTTCCATAATGGTATTTTGATGGCTTTAGATGAGTTAAAATCAAAGAACATCCTTGTAGATGTAAGTTTTATTGATACCGAGGCAAAACCTGAAACCCTCCAACAAAAAATCAACTCAAACAGTCGATTAAAAAATGTTGACATGTTGATTGGACCATTCAAGAAAGCTTGCATACCACCGTTAGCAGATTTCGCAAAAACCAACAAAATTCCGATGCTTTCACCTAAAAGTGTAAGTGTAGATGTAGTTCAAGAAAATCCATATTATTTGCAGAGTAATCCATCGATTAAAAGTCATTGCGAAGCACTTATGGCCCATGCATTAGAGTACTTCAAGCCTGAACAAATTGTCCTAGTAGGCAGAAGATCAGAAGCCATAGAATTAAAGATGTTGAGCTATTGTGCTGATTATTTTAATGAATGGAAAGCTACAAACGATACTTCTTTTATTAAAGAATATATAATCACCAATGATACCCTTGGGTATGAGGAGGTGATTGCTGCTGATTTAATGCACAGTGAACTTCCTAGCGCGATTATTATCCCTTCATTTAATGATGAAAATTTTGTTTATCAAATATTGAATAAAATTAGGATTGATAAAGCTGAGCGAGAAATAACGGTGTATGGACTACCTCAGTGGAATACTAGATTCACCTCTATAGATCCATCTATGTTTAAAAGTCTAAATGTACATATTACCAGTTCAAACTTTATCGATTTATTTAATCCTGAGATAAGAGAATGGAGACAAGCTTACTATAATAAGTTTAAACTGGTTCCGAAGGATGAAGCTTTTACCGGATATACCACTACCCTATATTTTGCCAAATTATTCTCTATACATGGTCCGAACTTTCATTTCATGTTGGAAAATCAACCTGATGTGAATTTTATTACTGAATATAGATTCGAAAAGATAAATGTGCCATTACTTCAATATCAAGATGACTTTTCTTATATGCCAGTTGAACGATTTGAGAATAAATTTGTGCATATTCTCCATTACGAAGATCAATTCTTTAGACCTGTTCAGAGTGAAAAAGAACTGAATTTTGATAATCAAGAGATTATTGGACCAGATAGAAATTAATGAGAAAAGAACGAGAAGAGCGCATAAAAGAAACCATTTCCAATAGACAATTGGATCTTTCAGTCATTCTAGAGAATGTACACGATCCTCATAATATTGCAGCAGTACTTAGAACTTGTGACTCTGTGGGTATTAGGGAAATTTTTGTGCTCTTTTCTGATGATACCCCAATTGAAAAACTTCAATTAGGCAAACGATCATCTGCTGGATCAAGAAAATGGATTGATATACATTTGTATAGGAATGCAAAACAATGCTTTACTCATGTAAAATCTAAATACAGTAAGATTTATAGCACACATCTGAGCAAAGATGCCTGTAGTTTATACGAGCTGGAACTTAGTGATTCAGTAGCATTGTTATTTGGAAATGAACATGATGGTTGCTCTGAAGAAGCATTGAGTTATTCTGATGGGAATTTCATCATACCCCAATACGGCATGGTCAGGAGTCTAAACATATCTGTGGCTTGTGCAATCAGCTTATACGAAGCGCAAAGGCAACGTGCCAAAATAAATAAGTATAATTTAGCTGAGGATAAATGGTCAACAGATCATTATGAGCTTTTTGATATTTATAAGGAAAGATCTATTAATAAAATTGACCCTGATTATTTAGAACAATAAATCTTAGAACAAATTAACCATTAACACTCACTAGTAAGGAAATTAGAACATGCGTTTAAAAACACTCGAAATCAAGGGCTTTAAAAGTTTTGCAACTGAAACTGCAATTCATTTTGATGAAGATGTGATTGGTATTGTAGGTCCAAATGGCGCAGGTAAATCAAATATAGTAGACGCAATCCGGTGGGTTCTAGGAGAACAAAAAAGTAAAGAATTACGTCTAGACACCATGTCATCCGTGATTTTTAATGGGACTAAGAAAAGGCGCCAAGGTGGATTAGCTCAGGTTACCCTTACTTTTGAAAACACCAAAAATATTCTTCCTACAGATTATCAGACCGTAAGCATTTCAAGGATTTTATATCGCACCGGCGAAAGTGAATATCGCCTAAATGGAATCACTTGTAGACTTAAAGATATCACCAGTTTATTTCTTGATACAGGTATTGGATCCAACTCTTATGCTATAATAGCACTGGGAATGGTAGATGATATTCTAAGTGATAAAGAAAATGCTAGACGTAAAATGTTTGAACAAGCCTCTGGTATTTCTAAGTATAAGATTCGGAAAAGAGAAACACTGAATAAACTTAAAAGCACCTCTGAAGATTTAGAAAGAATTGAGGATTTATTGCATGAAATTGAAAGCAACTTAAAAACGCTAGAAAAGCAAGCTAGAAGAACCAAAAAGTACTTTGAATTTAAAGAAAAGTATAAGGAATTAAGTGTAGAACTAGCCATTAGAAAAACTCAAGGAATAAAATTTGTTCAACAAGACTTAAAAGACAAGCTTCAAAAAGAAGAAGACGATTATAGAAGTCTTGAGATTGAAGTCAGACAATTAGAGGCTCAATTAGAAAAAGAGAAAAAAGCCAACCTTGACAAAGAACAAGCTTTATCCACCTCTCAACGCGCCCTAAATGAATTAGTAGGAAGTATTCGCCAAATGGAGAGTGACCAGAGAATGATTGAACAAAGAATAGATTTCAATATTCAAAATAAGGCGAAAGTTAAAGAGAACATTCAATTTGCTAATCAAAACATACAACGATTACAAGGAGAGATTGAGCAATATAGAGAAGATCTTCACGTGGAAAAAAGACTTGAAATCACACTTGAGGAACAATTAAATCAGGCAGAAGAAGCACTCAAAGTCATCAAAGAAAATCATGGGACATTAAAAAGTGATTTGGAAGGCAACCTGCAAATTCAACAGAGTATCAGTAATGATATCTTTGAGTTAGAGAAACAAAAAGCTATTAATGCCAATAAGATTGAACGAATTGAGATCGAGCAAAATCGTTTGATTTCTGAGCGATCGTCTAGTCAAATTGAAATAGATAAATATCAAGAAGAAAGTAGCCTTGTTGAGCAAACTAAAAATAGACTCGAACAACAATTAGAAAGTTTGTATCAAAAGGAGGAGGAACGAGACCAATCTATAAATCAGGTTCAATCAAAGCTAGAAAATATAACGACCTAAAGTCAAGACATAAATCGAAAACTAGACTCTAAAAGAAATGAGTTTAAACTCATCAAGAGTATGGTTGAGAGTATGGAAGGATTTCCAGAGTCTATAAAATTTTTAAGCAAGCACGATAAATGGAATAATCAGGCTCCGCTCCTATCTGATATTATCTATGT
>CAXQNQ010000214.1:0-3739 GCA_964225135.1 Mesoflavibacter profundi | reverse complement strand
TAATCAAGAAGTGATATGAACAAATATCTTTATTTTTTTATCATCGTTTCAACCTTAAAGCTACACCTATGTCAGGTCGTGTGCAAAAGATATTGTGGTCAGTAATTCTGTTGATCTTCTTTCATTCGGTAAGAGGTCAGGATATTCATTTCAGTCAATTCTGGCATCAACCAGAGACGTATAATGTTGCTGATATAATTAATAAAGAAGACATTTCTATTAAAGGTACTGTTAGGGACCAGTGGTTGAGTATTCCAGTTCCTTACACTAGTAGACAATTTTCTTATGCACACAAGTTGAATCCTAATAATAAGGATAGTTGGTTAGCTTTTGGGTTGAATCTGATTGATGACAAAGCTGGCGATGTCCAATATTCCAATCAAAGTATAGGTCTTGCACTTTCTTCCCATATTCATGTAGATGAAAATTATGCTATTCGTATAGGCATGAAAATGAATTACATCAATAGATTCTTAGATGAAAGTTTAGTACAACTAGGTAGTCAATTTGATGGAGAGCAGTTTCGCCAAGGAATAAATCCATTTGATCCAGCACTTCAAGGTCAGGCTAATTATTTTTCTTATCAAAGTGGATTAAGTTTACACAAACTTAAGGAGGGAAGAAAAGATTGGTCATTAAGTATAGCTGGTGCCAATTTAAATCGGCCATATACAAATGATGTGTTGGAATCGGTTAGACCAATTAGGTGGTCTGTATTAGGTAGTAAAATGTTACCTATTTCCAATCAAACCAATATTGAATTTGTAGGCTTACTACAAAAGCAACTTAGTTACCATGAATTACAGTTTGGCATATTACAACATATTTCTTTAAATCCATTCACACAATTTACCGTAGGTTTAAGTTATCGAACCAATGATGCTCTTATAGGCTATTTTGGTTTACAATGGAATATGTTTGAAATGGGTTTGTCCTATGATTACACGCTCTCACCATTGAATGTAGCTAATAATTATCGTGGTGGTCCAGAATTTAATATCCGCTACGCCATTACTAATGTTAAACCTCTAAAAAAGAAAAAAGCATGTTGTCCAAATTATTAAACATTATAGGATTTTGCATCTGCATAATTCCTGTAGTGGAAGGGCAGAGTGCAAAACAATTTGATCGTGCAGCCTTAGCATCCATCCAGGAAAAGGATTATTACAGTGCAGTAGAATATTACCGCCAATCATTAGAGCGTAAAAAATCTTTGGAGACTACTTACCACCTAGCAGAAGCTGCACATTATTATGGAGCATATGATTATGCACTAGACCTTATTGAAGAATTATATCAAAATAAGGGTCGACTTAAATTTGAAGAATTAGAGTATTTAAAGGGAATCAATTTATTTGCTGTTGGCCAATATAAAGAGGCTAAAAAATACTTGCAATCTTATCTTACCAAAGCATGGATCAATAAGGATGAGGAAATAGTATCAGCAGCCAAGCTTTATCTAGATCGTTGTCAATCTGCTATTTTCTATGACAACTTAGAAGTGGCTTATACCTTAGCAGATTGGAAATTTTTGCCAACCATCAACTCCTTAAATGCTGAATTTGCATTTCAAGATTATGGGAATAGGCAAGTGTTTTCATCCACAAGGGCTAACGGTATTTTCGTATACGAAAATCAACATATTTATTTGAAGAAGCCCCATAATCTAAAAGAATATTATGAACTTACTTTCTTCCAAACTCTAGATGCTTGGAACGCCCTGACTTGTATTTGTGAATCTGTGAATACACTCGATAGGAGGTGTTCTTTAGTTAAATGGAATTTAAAAAGTAATCTCTTGGAAACCCTAGGTGGGATTTTTGATTATCTAGAATATTCCATAAGCCAACCACATGTTGATAAAGCGAACAACTTATTATTTTTTGTATCAGAAAACTTCAACAATAAGGGGGCTAAAGATATTTTCTACATATCGTTAGATAGCTTAAATAGTGAAGAAACCCCTATACCTGTGGGTATAAATACTGCTTATAATGAAGAAAGCCCTTTTGTCATTGATAACACCCTGTATTTTAGTTCTGACAGGCCATTGGGTTTAGGTGGTTTTGATATTTACAGGTCGAATAAAATTGATTCAGATGTTGCTTACAACCTAGGAAAGCAGGTCAATAGTCCTTATGATGAAAAATATTATTCACAGTATGAACAAATGCAATATCTATCATCCAATAAGCCAGTAGATAATAAGACAGAATTAGGTTTTGTAAATTGTTACAACATTTACAGCTACCAAATAGAAGAAGTAAAACCAAAGCCAGTTGAAGAAGAGATTGTGATTGATGAAATGCCTGAAACGGAGGAGGAACCAGCAAGTTCTACACCGGAAATGCTTACTGCTTTTGAATCTATTCAGTCTAATGTATTTTTCTCTAATAATACTCCTGCAGTAAATGAGGCTGATTGGAACTATGAAGCGTGTTTAAAAACCTATCAAAAGTTATATGATGATTACTTAAGCAATACGGTCGATCCAATTGCTTTCGAAGATTTTTTCTCCAAGGATGTACTGCAAGGATTTGAACAACTGAATTTGACTTTAGATTCATTAGAATATCTATTAGATGTAGGATTGAAATTAGAAATAAGCGTGAAGGCATTCACCAGTCCAAGAGCCTCTAGTCAATATAATTTAGCATTAGGTGAGCGGAGATGCCAAGCGGTAGAATCATATATTGAAGATCGGTTAATCAGTAAGGATTTAAGTCATCACTTGAAAGATGGGAGTTTAAAAATCATTACCCAATCTATGGGAGAATCTACTAGTCCAACAAGTGTTAGTAGTGATATATTAAATAGAGCTCTATCCGTATATGCAGTGGATGCATCTTACGAACGAAGAGTAGAATTTGAACTAAAAAAGCAATAAGATATAAGTATCTACAAAACCGATTCATTATCTTAATCCCAATAATTTGAACTTATCATTAAAGAGCCTTTCGAAAGTTAGGCTCTTTTACTTATCCTATTTATGGCGAAATTTAGAATCAATCATGCTAGAAATGGCAAGGGAAGTAGTAAAGCAATCGGTCGTATGGCTGTGTTATTATTCTTTATATTTTTAGTTGTTTTCTTGATTATCGAAAAAAAATCGTTAAAAACTGGACTAGAGCGTAGTGCATTATTTGCGGAGATAGACAATACAGTATTAATTGATACATTAAATAACATTTTGCCCTACAACTTTCAAACAGAGTATTATGGAATGGTTGATTCGACAGGGGAGAAAAGCTTTCTGATTATACCTGGGTGTGATTTTTTAAAAACAGATTCTATTGAATTTAATGCACTATACCAATTGAATCCAATATGGGCCGCTAATCTTGGAAATGATACCTACCAAGCATTACTCCAAAAAGAAAATTTAACAGGGGAGGAGTATAAACAAATAAAGGCTCTAAATACGCTTCGAAATGAGTTTTGTTATTACCTAATTATAATAACAGAATTAAATGATTCAAGCACGTTATGCACTATCCAGTTATTTGATGAAAATTATATCCGGATTAAGGAAGACAGGATTCAGCTTAATTATTGATAGAATTAACGTAATTGGACCAGGAGATTTTTTTATAATAATTTTCGCTGAAGTAATTCAAAATATTTCTCATCTCCGTGATTTGTCTGAAGCCTTTCAAGGCTTGGATAGATTTTAAATTTTCATCTAAAATGACAATAGAAGGGTATGCTATATTTCCTTTATTGAATTCTTCCGTTATTT
>CAXQNQ010000213.1:0-10728 GCA_964225135.1 Mesoflavibacter profundi | reverse complement strand
CTAGCTTTTTATGTAAACATCTATTGATTGATTGGAGGTGGGGCGAAGCTTATTTCGCCAAACATTTGATGGACTTTGAACTCAGTAGTAATAATGGCAATTGGCAGTGGGCAGCTGGTACAGGTTGTGATGCTTCGCCATATTTTAGAGTGTTCAATCCTTACGAGCAGACCAAGAAATTTGATAAAAAGTTAGAGTATATCAAAAAATGGGTACCTGACTTAAACGAATTTAGTTATCCCACAGCTATTGTTGAGCACACCTTTGCTCGAAAAAGAGCGATTGATGAATATAAGTTAGGAATAGCTCGGTCTGCCAGCTAAATCTGACTGTCGGGGTTGCATAGAGGTTGGTAAAAGAAAGCACTTTGACTACAATTAGCACAAAAGTAACATTGAGCCAAACAAAAGTTTGATGTTCTTCTGATTATTAAATACATAATTGTATTTTGGCAGCTTCTTATTACATATATTTTAAATCTCAATCTTATTAAATACCCTTTATGAAGAACTTATTTACCCTTCTATTAATTTTCACATGCTCGTTCATGTCCTTTGCACAGTTTGCAGAAGACTTTGAAGGAGATCTATCTACTTGGACCATTGATGCTGCATGGACTCAAGGTTCCGCTGAAGATCTTTCTAGTACTTATTTTGCAATACCAGGATCATCTTCTGTACTTGCTGTTAATGACGATGTTGTAGGAAATGGAGTTGATCTAAGTGGAATGGCTATTACTCCAGCATTTACTGTTCCCAATTCAGCAGATGCAAAATTAGTATTCAATTACTATTTTGTTGATGGAGACTACGGTGCCGATGAAACGGCAAAAGTTTTCATTTCAACAGATGGTGGAACAAACTTCATTGAAATATTAGATTTAGCAGCAGTTGCTGATTTTGAAGCTTTTGACTTAGTTGAGTTTTCAATGGCAGATTATGCAGGACAAGAAGTGGTGCTTGCATTTGAATACCAAGATGGTGCTGCTTGGAATTATGGCTTCGTGATTGATGATGTAATTGTTTATGAGCCTGTAGCAGATAATGTTAAGCTATCTAATGCTTCTGTAGAGCAAATAACAAGTATTAACACGGATAATGAAGTTACTTTCAATGTGTTCAACTTTGGAAATAATCAAGTAAACTCACTTACTATAGAGTGGACAGATGGCACCAATACTTACGAAGAAACCGTTTCAGTTGATATGGCACCATTGTCTTCAGCTTCATTTGCTCATGCTGACTTAGCAAACTTTGCAATTGCTGGTTCTTACACTATTGATTGTTCAATTACAGCTGTTAATGGAAATCCTGATGCAGATGCTTCAGATAATGAAATATTAGGTTTAGAAGTACTAGTACTTTCTCAAGTTGGTACCAAGCGCGTATTATTTGAGGAGGCAACTGGTACTTGGTGTGGATTCTGTCCAAGAGGTGCTATTGCCATGGAGCACATGCAAACCAATTACCCGGATCAATTTGTTGGAGTAGCTGTACACGCAGGAGACCCTATGCAAATCGCTGAATATGATGCTTTAGGTAATTTAATTGGTGGATATCCAAATGCTGTTATTGATAGATCTATCACTAACGCTTCTGTTTCAGTTAATGCTTTTGAATCATACTTAAATACGCGTTTAGCTGCAGTTGCGCCAGCAGATATCACTATTGATAATACTTTAGATGGGTCAAGCTTGAATATTGATGTAACATCTACTTTCTACGCTAATTTCTCAGAGGCTGACTATAGATTGTTAGTTATTATTACAGAAGATGGTGTAACTGGTACAGGTAGTGGTTATAATCAAGTAAACTACTATGCAGGTGGTGGACTAGGACCAATGGGAGGTTACGAAAACCTGCCTGATCCAGTACCAGCTGCAGATATGGTATATGATCATGTTGGTAGAGCTATAATCACTGGCTTTGATGGTCTAGATGGATCTATTCCTACAGAAATTGTTGCGGATGAAGCTTTGACTTACTCTTTTACATACGATGTTCCAGAAGAGTTTGTAGATGCAAATTGTCACATCGTAGCTGCTATTATTGATAATAATACAGGAGGAGTTATAAATGTGAATTCTGTAGCATTTGCACCAAATTCAAACAAAGAATTAGAGGATGTTGTAGGACTTAAGGTATTCCCTAACCCAACTGTTTCAGATATTAATGTAACATTTGACGCATCAGGTGACTACCAAGTATTCTTGACCAACTTATCTGGTAAAGTTGTAGCTACTCAAAGCTTCACTAACTTGGAAGGTGCACAGGAAGTAAACTTCCAAGTAGCACATTTACCAGCAGGTTCATACGTACTAACTGTTGCTGGAGAAACGGCTGCTAGCAGTAAAATGTTGATAATCAAATAATTGATAATTATTCATTTCGTAAAAAAGGAGTCTTACATCGTAAGACTCCTTTTTTTGTAGGTGGTTTTGTCAAAAAATGTCCATAAGTATTCAAAGTGCTTAAGTAGCTGATTTTGTAGTACTTATATTTTGTTACTTCCCCAATATTGTATTAATTTAAAGACTTACCCGATCTCATAGGAATTTTTAAACAACCAAACTTTAAAATTTAACATACTTCCTATGAAGAATTTCTTTACATTTTTATTTCTAGTATCCTTCACTGCTATATCCTTTGCACAGTTGTCAGAGGACTTTGAAGGAGATATTTCAACTTGGACTTTAGATCCAGCTTGGATTCAAGGAAATGCAGGTGCCATTTCAAGTCAATATTTTAATCCACCTGCACACACCACTTTTATTAGTGTTAACGATGATGCTCCTGGACCAGGAGTAGACTTAGATGGGTACGCTATTTCTCCAGCATTCATGATGCCTAACGCTGAAACAATTTTATTGACTTTTGATTACTACTTCATTGATGGAGATTACGGAGCTGATGAAACAGCAAAAGTTTATGTTTCTACTGACGGTGGGGCTTCTTTGATTGAGGTTGCTGACCTAGCAGGAACAAACGGTAACTGGGGAATGGGTCAAGTAAACTTAGCTGAGTATGCTGGTCTTGAGATTCATATTGCTTTCGGTTACGATGATGGTACTGGTTGGAATTATGGATTCTGTGTTGATGATGTTGACGTAGATGAAGCCATCATTCCTGATTTTGGAGCTGCTGCACTTGATGGTATTACTACTTGTTTTGAAAGCACTTACGTGGGTAATGAAGTAGGTGGTCTTATTTTGGTAAGCAACCCAGGATTGAATAATATTAATACATTAGAATTAGCAGTAACTGTAGATGGAACTACAGCTAACGAAACGGTAACTGGTTTAGATATTGCTGCTTTAGGTGGTACTGGAACAGTTCAATTGACTTCTCCTATTCTTGTAGGATCTGGAACAACTAACGTTTCTGTAGAAATCTTAAGTATTAATGGTGAAATGGATCCAGATGCTTCTGATAACACCGTTGAATTTTCAGTATCAGGAAACGAATTTGCAACTGACAGAGGTGTATTTGTAGAAGAAGCTACAGGAACTTGGTGTGGATGGTGCCCAAGAGGTGCAGTTTACATGGATATCTTGAAAGAATGTTACGGTGATCACTTTGTGGGAATCGCAGTACATAACGGTGATCCAATGGCTGTTTCTGCTTATGATAGTGGTATTGGTAATTATATCAGCGGATATCCTTCATCAGTATTCGAGAGAGATCAAACACCTGACCCTTCACAATTAATCGCTCCAGTGGAAGCAAGAGCAGCAGTTGCAACTCCAGTAAAACTAAGAGCTGGTGCCATGTATGACGCTGGTACAGGTGCTTTCCAAGTTTCAGTTGAAGCACATGCTAACACAGCAATGGATGGTAACTACAAATTCTTAGTAGTTGTATCTGAAGATGGAGTAACCGGATCATCATCAGGATATAATCAAGCAAACTATTACTCTGGTTCAGGTTCTGCTTGGCCATTAGATTGGTATTCTGCACAAGGGTCTACAGTACCAGCAGCAGATATGGTTTACAATGAAGTAGGTCGTGCACTAATTGGAGGATTTAATGGTGAAGCCACAACAATCTCTGGTCTTGGAACAGGTCAGATTTTTACACACCACTTTGCTGAAGTGACTATGCCTTCAGCTATCCAAAACTATGATAATGTTGTTATCAATATGGTTTTATTTGATGGTTCTGGTAGCGTAGTTAATGCTTGGAAGCAAACGTTCAATGAAACATTAGAGTATGTTCTTTCTGATGAGCATGTAATCCTTAATGTTGGTGATGTACGCGTTTCTCCAAATCCAACTGCTGACGATGCAACGTTATTCCTTGCTTTGGAAGAAACAGCTGATATCGCAGTAGATGTTGTAGATGTAAATGGAAAAGTAGTTTCAACAACTATCTTACGTAATCAAACTGGTGCTGTTAATGTGCCAATCTTGACTACTGACCTTAGTAATGGCTTGTACTTTGTAAGTGCAAAAGTAGGTAATACTATCGTTACTAAGCGTTTAGTTGTTGCTAAATAATACAGAATAATACATGGTAAAAAAGCCTCAACTTTTGTTGTGGCTTTTTTATTTTTATTAAAAAAAATGGAAGCTGTTAAAGCCTTTTTGGACCAATTTGATATTCAACACCAGTGGTATAATCATGAACCTGTTTTCACGGTAGAAGAGGCTAAAAAAACACGGGCTAATATCAAAGGCTTGCATTGTAAAAATTTATTTCTGCGCAACCAAAAAGGGAATAAACATTTCTTGGTAATCTTTCCAGCCGATCTTCCTGTAGATATGAAAGTTCTTGCTCCCAAGATTGGTATCAATAGAATCAGCTTTGCATCCGCCCAACGCTTGGAAAAGTATCTTAAAGTAAAACCTGGTGCAGTATCTATTTTTGGCTTACTACATGATCAAGACCAAGCAGTAGAATTGTATTTACATCAGGACATACTACAGGCTGATACAGTGACTTTTCATCCCAATGACAATGCTGCTACTGTTGCCTTGTCCCAAGAAGCTTTTAGGAAAGTTCTTGAATATCAAGGAAGAAGTTACCAGGTGTTGGAATAATTTAGTTGGTATTAGGGTTAAATAATAAAGCAGGATTATGAAATTATTATGGAGCATGTATGTTTTTATCTTTTTGATTTTAAAGATGGCTGGTTGTGCTGCAACAAATGAAGAGCCCTGTCCACCCGGTGTTCAAGACCCCGATTGTATTTGTACCATGCAGTATGATCCCGTTTGTGGATGTGATGGGAAAACGTATAGTAATGCCTGCCAAGCTGAATGTTCCGGTATTGAAATAGTACATACGGGACCCTGTCCTTAAGCTGATATCTAATGATTTGGTAAAAAATGAGCTTAAATAAGGGACTTTGGGCACGAAGCCTTATATTTGCAAAAGACGAATGAATTCATTCCCACGATCTGAAATATTAGTAAGTATTATGAGTAAGAAGATACAATTACAGACAGGTTTTTTAGTTATACTAATCTTATTGATCAGTATGACTCGTCTAATTCCCCATATGTCTAATTTTTCTCCGCTAGCAGCAATTGGATTATTTGGTGCAGCGCACTTTGAGAAAAAATGGATGGCTGTATTAGTACCTTTGGCTGCGACTTTTTTAAGTGATTTAGTTATCAATAACATTTTATTTGCGGCCTATTTTGATGGATTTGTATGGTTCTATGAAGGAGCTGGATTTGTATATGGATCATATGCGCTTATTGTTCTTTTCGGTACTACCTTATTTTCCAATAAAATTAGCTTGCCTAAAGTGCTTGTTGGTGCCTTAGGTGCAACTGCTATTTTCTTTCTAGTATCCAATTTTGGATCTTTCTTGGCAAATCCAATGTATTCTAAAGATTTGACTGGGCTAATAGCTTGCTATACAGCTGCAATTCCTTTTGCTAAGGGAACGTTGTATGGTTCATTATTATTCAGTTCAGTACTATTTGGAGGGTATTATTTACTTCAAGAAAATGTGCCATTCTTTAAGCTCAAACACTTGAGCTACTAAGATTAAAAAGGAGTGTAAGTTATTGCACTCCTTTTTTTATTTTTGATTATGCGTTTTTCATTATTGCTTTGTTTATTTGTTATGCCTCTGGGCATTCGTGCTCAGTATCCTGGTCCAGCTGGATCTCTCGGGAGTACTGCTATTGCGGGAGATAGTAGCATTTTTGTGGCATGGGCAAGTAGTATTGAAACAGAACTGGCTTCTATTGATATTACGGACCCTAATGCACCTATAGCTAATACAGGAAGCAGTACCGCAGCATTGGGTCCAGCAGATAATCAAGTCATTAGTTTAGGTGATGGCGGAACAGCTACTTTATTTTTCGATCAGCCAATCATAGATGGGCCAGGAGCAGATTTTGCAGTATTTGAAAATTCATTCCTAGACGGTTTCCTTGAATTAGCTTTTGTGGAAGTAAGCAGCGATGGGGAACATTTCTTCCGTTTTCCAGCAGTTTCACTGCATCAGGATACCCTTCAATTTGGTCCCTTTGATAACCTGATGGAAGCCCAAAAATTACATAATTTGGCTGGTAAATATGTAGCTAATTTTGGGACTCCATTTGATTTAGCTGAGGTGGAAGATGATCCACTATTAGATAAATCCAATATTCAGTATGTAAAACTAATTGATGTAGTGGGCAGTATCGATCCAAATTTTGGTCAAACTGATTTTAATGGAACATTCATCAATGATCCATTTCCTACACCATTTCCTTCTTGCGGATTTGATTTAGATGCAGTGGGTGTTATCCATCAAGCAGTAGGTTATACGAAGATGAATAGGAGTCAGCATGTTGAGCTTTACCCTAACCCGGCTAATGACTTTATTCATTTAAGATTAGATCATACTATTCAGATGGAAGAATCTGGGCGTTTAGAAATTCGATCCTTAGAAGGAAAGATATGTCTTATTAATCCTGCTTATTTGGTAGGCACTTCTATCCAAATAGGTGCATTAAGCAAAGGAACATATATATTGTATTTTAAAAATCGGGACATCGTCTTGGTTAAACCATTTATCATTCAATAAAGACTAATGACTACAGATTTTTCAACTATTTATGATTTTAGCCTTCGTACATTGAACGGAACAGAGGAGGTATCCTTATCCACTTTTAAGGATAAGAAGTTGCTATTGGTAAATTTAGCTTCAGAATGTGGTCTGACACCACAATACCAACAACTACAGGAATTATATGAGCTCCATGGCGATAAAGTAGCTATCTTGGGATTCCCATGCAATGACTTTGGTGGTCAAGAACCTGGGACCGAGGCGGAGATCCAAAACTTTTGCACAAGCAATTATGGCGTAACTTTTCCAGTTTTTGAAAAAATTAAAGTTTCTGGGCCTGATGCACATCCTTTGTACAAATTTCTCGCTCAGCAAGTCGGAGAATTCGTAGAGTGGAATTTTGGAAAGTATGTGGTTGATCCGGAGACTAAAACAATAAATTATTTTTTAGCTAGAACCAGTCCTTTTGATGAAGGATTATTGGCCCGACTAGGTATCGAATAAATATTTAAAAAAAAATGATATGATGTCTTGGAGTATTAGACTCAATTCAATACCTTCAGAAGCTATATTTCTATTTTATATAGACAACGAAGAATAATTTGCTAGATCTAAAGCCTAACTGCTCAGTTGGGCTTTTTTATGCACAAATATCGACAAATTGGCCAGGGTCTACTTGCTCAGCCAACTCTTGTGGAACAACTTGAATTAAAGCGCCTCGCTGACCTGCATTAACGGTTATACTTGATTTACTTTCTGCCGTTAGATCTATCCAAGTTGGAAATGCTTTTTTCATCCCTAAAGGTGAGCATCCCCCACGAACATAGCCAGTAGTTTGTTGGAGATCCTTTAATGGAAGCATAGTCATCTTTTTATTCCCAGATAGCTTAGCCAATTTTTTATAGGATAATTGCTGATCAATAGGTAAGACTGCAACACAAATCCCTGTTTTGTCTCCTTTGGCTACTAAAGTTTTGTAGAGTGTGGACAAATCGAAGTTAGGGTCGGAGAAGACCCTATCCTGAATGGCTGCTTGCTGATCATAAGGAAAGGTTATAAGGGTGTAATCCACTTTGGCTTGGTCAAGCAAGCGCATAGCATTCGTTTTTTTCATCACTGGAATTCTGCAACTTTTGTAACCTAAAAAGTAAGTATACTAGAGTATCTTTACCTTATAAATATACAATAACTCAAATTCAAAGTTAAGTTGATGAAAAAGGGTAGTAAATTATATCCGATTGTACAGTTCAAATGTCCACAATGTCATGAAGGAGATTTATATCCTACTTCAACCTTTTCCTTTCAAAAACCCTTTGAAATGCATGAGCATTGTTCCAACTGTGGCGCCAATTTCTTCCCAGAACCAGGGTTTTATTATGGAGCCATGTTTATTTCTTACATCTTGTCTGGTTTTTTCTGTATTTTTTACTTACTGATAGCTATTCTAGCATTAAAATGGAATCCAGCACTTGGTATTGGTTCTCTGTTGGCCGTGATGGGAATCTTTTTTGTTTGGCTATTCCGTTTTGCTCGAGCTATTTGGTTATCCATTAATCTAAAATATGATCCTAGTAAAGGACTTAAATCTTAGCGATATTGAATACAGATGCCACCACATTTTGGGAGTCAAGGATATGTAACTTGCTTGTGAAAGACAGGTGGAAGGGACTACTACTTCAAGCATTTCAACGATCCTACCAAGATGTTTCAAAAGCGCAGGTTTTGTGCCAAGAAGGAACACCAGTTTTGCTATTGCCTATCCAAAATCTTCATTCAGATCAAGCTGATCAACAACTGGTATCACTAGCAGAAAATCTTAAAGGTGAGGAGGATATTGAGCATAGAGAGGAAACTTTTATTGATTCGAAAGACTTAGCTACAGTTCATCAATTCCTAATAGCCTACTTTGGAAAATTGGATTTATTTGATGTAGAGATTCCTGATCAGTGGCGAACTTTATTAATGGAAAAGTCTGAACATCGATGGATGGATTGGAGATCAAGCCTACGATTATTTATGCAAAAGCAAGGGACTCCTACTAGAGTGCTATCTAATCGGAAGTATTCCAAAAGATTTAATACTCCACCAGGTACTAAATGGAAATCAAGATCTCGCTTAGCCTTAGTTTTAGATATATCTGCAAGTATGGAAGATGTACTCATCCAATTGTTTTTGGGTGAAATGGATCAATTAGCTGCTCAAGGTTGGATTTTCACGCTTTTTCAAGTGGATGATCGTATTCGACAAATAGAACCCTATCGGGTAGGGATGTCTATTTCAATAGGCAAAGGCGGGAATACCCATTTTGATCAAGCAATTGATTATATTCATAAATCAGGTGAATATGATGGCATTATTTTTTGCACAGATGCCATGTTACAATCATCTCCAAAGACAATTGAATTACCTCAACTTTGGGTAGTGGATCAACCTAAAGTTTTGCCTGTGCAATTACCCGTTGAACCGGTGTATCTCAGGCCTTGATCATTAAAGTGTTTTTATGACTTTACATCCTAGCGCAGTAAGTGAATTTTTGGATAAACATTTGAAAAGTGTTTTTGCTCAGCCTACTTTTTCGGAAAGTATGTACAAACCTATTTGTCTTTGGGGAGAAGCAGGAATTGGGAAAACGCAGCTAGTAAAAGCACTCGCTAAGAAAAATGGTTACGCTTTTCAGTTGCTGTCTTTGGCGCAAATTGAAGAAACTGGTGATGTGCTCGGGTTACCATTCTTAGATGAGACAGGAGCAGGGAAAAGAACACTTTATGCCAAACCTGCTTGGGTCCCTGATGTTACAGGCCCCGGAATATTACTTATTGATGATTTTAATAGAGCAGACCCTAGAATTCTGCATGCGCTGATGGAATTATTTCAATTTTATCAAACCAGTTCATGGGCTTTACCTGAAAAGTGGTTTATCGTTTTAACTGCGAATCCAAGTGGGAAAGACTACTTTGTGCAAAAGGTTGACCAAGCCATTTTGGATAGGATGTTACATATAGAAGTTGATTTTGACTTAGAATCTTGGCTTCATTGGGCTGAATCGGAAGAAATTGATGATCAACTATTATTGTACCCGATCCTTTTCCCTGAGCAATTTAATGCTGCTGGCTTAAGTCCTAGAACATGGACTGCACTTTTTAAGCAACTATCTCAACAAGTCAACCAAAGTAAAGACTATCAAATTGTGCTAGTTCATGCAGTTTTACCAGATACTGAGGCTTCATTTTTCATCAGTTATCTACACCAAAAGAATCAACCTTTGATTGGCTTGGATCAATTAGCCCATCTAGATCAAATTCATATGGATGCCTATTTAGAGCATATTCAAGAGCAACATCAGCAACCCCTACTATTAAATGCAATTGGTAGAGCTTTAATTAGGGCGATTGCTACCAAAAAGATTGCTTGGGAAGCAGGGCAAGTACCCACTACTTTTTGGCTTAGTAAACACCTACCCAATGATGTTAGACTGGAACAATTAGCCTATATGAGACAATTTTGGGCAAAGCATACCAACTTGCGCTTAGAATGGCCTCAAGTAGAGCAAAAATTATTGGATAACTGGAACTAAGCTAATAATACCTTACCTTTTAAGGTAAATACTGTGGAATCTTATGACTATAGAAAAAATCACAGAACACAGTGGTGAACACCAAGATTTAGAGTCTAAATCAAGCCTAGAGTTAATAAAGATTATTAACGGGGAGGATCATAAAG
>CAXQNQ010000212.1:0-3696 GCA_964225135.1 Mesoflavibacter profundi | reverse complement strand
ATCAGAGATTTAGTGGAAAAATTACCCATCATGATAGCGCCCAAATGGTTGGATACTCGATCCCAGCCTATTGCTATTAGAGATGTCCTTGCTTTCTTAACCAAGGTTCTTTTCTTTAAACCAAGCTACAATCGAAACTTCGATATCGGTGGACCCGATATTTTGAGCTATAAAGACATGTTACTCGGATTTGCTGAAGTCCGAAAACTACGGCGCTATATTGGTACCGTGCCCATTATGACGCCTAAACTGTCATCCTATTGGCTTTATTTTGTTACCTCTACATCGTATAAATTAGCTACTGCTCTGGTCAGCAGTATGAAAGTAGAAGTACTATGTCGGAATGACGAGTTGGCGCAACTGCTAAAGATTAAACCCATGTCTTACAAACGAGCTATCCAATTGGCATTTGTGAGAATCAAACAAAACGAGATCATATCTTCTTGGAAAGATTCCCTAGTGAGCGGGCGATTCAAGCAAAATATTTCCAATTATATTCGAGTTCCAGTCTATGGTTGTTTCAAAGATCAACGAAAATTGCGAATAACCGATGAGCAAGCCACCTTAGATCAGATTTGGAAAATCGGAGGTGAAAATGGCTGGTATTATGCCAATTGGTTGTGGAAGATTCGTGGATTTATGGATAAGATGCAAGGAGGCGTTGGACTTCGAAGAGGACGATCTCATCCCACAGAGATTTCTGCTGGAGATGCCATTGATTTTTGGCGGGTTCTTTTTGCCAGTCAAGAGGAAAAAAGACTACTGCTTTATGCTGAAATGAAAGTACCTGGTGATGCTTGGCTTGAATTTAAAATAAAGGACGGTTTCCTCATTCAAACGGCTACCTTTAGACCGCTAGGTGCCTATGGTCGATTGTACTGGTACGGAGTCTTCATTTTCCACGAATTCGTTTTTAGGGGGATGGCAAGAGGAATAGCCAGATAGTCGTATAATACCGGTATTTATCCACGAATTAACATATTAATATTGAGTGGTTTATAAAGTATTAAATTATTAGTAGTATATTTTAGGTATTACTAACTTATTTTATCATGAATTATTTAAAAATCACTTTGGTCATGCTCTTCGCATGGACATTCAACACCACTTATTTATCTGCACAATGGCTCAATGATGCATCTGGAAAAAAGACAGCGGTAACCATCGCGAATAAAGCCATAGATGCAATGGTTAATCTAGAATATGGTCGGGCACAAGGCCTAGCCATGGCTGCCTTAGAGATTGATCCAAACACCACTTCAGCAAAAATCGTAATGGCATGGACTTCGGGAGATGATCTTTGGGAAGGTTATCAAAAAGAGATCAATGCTATGGAAATGACCGATTCTGAGCGTGCTTGGATGGATGTTATTAGTAAACCAGGTGCAGAACATCCAGCTGCAGCAAAAGCAAGTGGAAGCACTGAGCCTATGATAACTTATATGGCTGCTTATGAGAGCTATGAAGCTTTAGAGGCATGGGCGGCATCTAATCCAACCATAGCAGGTCCAGCAATCAATTCTTTGGCGTATGCTGATTCACAAGGGCAAGGCCCAAGAGGTATTAAACCACCCGATGGCACAGATCAAGAAAGAGCAGAGCAGCGATTTAAGGAGTATATTGCTCTGACAGATTCGCCCAATGCGGATGATTCTTATGCGGAATTTTTAGCAGAGAGTGGCGATTTTGAGGGTGCTTTTAATAGTCAATTAAAAGCTTTCCAAAAACTGAATTTTATTAGTCCTTACCGTAGGAATTTAGTGATTTACTGGAGAAAATTGAATGCTGAAGCGATTAAGGGCGCTGTTAAGGAACGGGTAGAATCTTTATATAATACAGAAGGAGCATTATCATCAAATATTGATGAAATGTTAGCCTATGATGTTTCAATAACAGAGGGGATGAGTAGTATGACGCCATGGATTATCGATAATAGTCGAGAAAATTCCGTTATTCGATATAATAGCCAAGCAGAGAATCTTAATTGGTTGTCTAGGGAGGTTTACGATGTTCAGGTTCATCTAGGTCCAAGGGGAGAGACAGCTGTGGTTACCTTTTATATGAAGGGAACTTATACTACAGCAACGAGTACTGTTGAGGTGGACTATCATACCCGTGCTTCAGAAGTATGGATCATGCAAGATGGGGAATGGATGCTTATGCATACAAATTTTGCTCCCTATGGAGGAGCATCCGGAGTGACTAAATAAAAAAGAAAAAGTAGAAGGACATCCATTTTCCTTCTACTTTTTTTTCACCTTATATTATCTACCACAAAGCCGTGTAGATCAGCGTGAGTAGGAATAGTACTATCACTGCACAAATATTGAAGACTCGGTCTGTCTTAAACAAACTTCCGTCAACACTAAAAGCTTGAGCACTACTTCCAGCATTTTTGGACCAAACGAGCCCAAAGATTCCTAAGACAAGTAGTACAACAACCAAGGCAAATATCCAGCCTCCACTTCCAAATGGATGATCTATCATACCTATAATACCCATTGGTAGGGTAATCATAGTCAAAGCTGCAGAAAGTCCAAATCTCGGACCTTTGGCAGTAGTTTCTTGACCTCCTGATTTGGATAGATTGGTTTCTACTCCTGAAACAACAATAATTACTAAAGCTGTGAAAGCAAATCCAAGTGCCATCTGTTCAAGAAATGGTAATTCAGGATAAGCGAATTTTAGGATAAGCATAAATAGGACACTGGATAAAATTCCAATAAATCCGCCATTCCCAGTTGCTCCTTTCCAGAATAAGCCAAAAATAAACAAGGCCACCACTCCTGGGCTAATTAAGCCAGTATATTCCTGAATGTATTGGAATACCTGGTCAATACTATTTAATAATGGAGCGATTATTCCACCTAAAACTAATGCTAGAAAGGCTGTCCATTTTCCAACGCGGACATAATGCTTTTCTGAAGCATCCCGATTGATCAATGGTTTATACACGTCTAAAGTAAAAATCGTTGAGGCAGAGTTGACCATGGAACTCAAAGAGGAACCAATGGCAGCGATCAATCCGGCAAAAACCAAACCTTTAAATCCCGAGCCTATAAAATTATCTAAAACCCAAGGAAAAGCCTGATCTGCTTGATCAATTCCTTCCCCTTCAAAGCCGAATAAACCAGCATTATTTAGAATCACAAATGCAGCTATACCCGGTAAAACCACAAATAATGGCATAATAATTTTAATCACTGCAGCTAATGAAATCCCTCGCTGTGCTTCCTTCAAACTTTTTGCACCTAAAGCTCTTTGTATAATATATTGGTTGGTTCCCCAATAATAGATATTAGCAATCCACATACCCCCTATCAATACGCCAATACCTGGAAGAAGATCATAGGCGGATTTTTCTTCTCCACTGCTGATGTCTGTAAAAGTAACATCCTTGGAAAAGATCATATCAAATTTTTCTGGAGCTAGCTCTACAAGTTTATCTATTCCCCCTAAGAAACTACCCCCTCCTACAAAACTCAATACCGCCCAAGCTGCTGCAAATCCACCCAAAACCAATACAATTACTTGAATGACATCTGTCCAAACGACTGCTTTCAATCCACCAAAAATGGAAAAAGAAGCCGTGTAAATAATTAAGCCAATTATTGCCCAACTCATACTGAATCCAGTCAATTGTTCAATGGCTTTTGATCCAAGTAATAGCGTAGCTGTAATATTAACCCCCACAAA
>CAXQNQ010000211.1:0-35351 GCA_964225135.1 Mesoflavibacter profundi | reverse complement strand
GGCAAACGGCCCAAGGGAGAAACCTGCGCAAAAGCTTCAGCACTGGCGTGCTGTAGTTTTTTTATACCTGAAATTTTCTCAAGCAAGCTTGGAAGGGATTGTTTGCCTGGCGGCAAACGGCCCAAGGGAGAAACCTGCGCAAAAGCTTCAGCACTGGCGTGCTGTAGTTTTTTTATACCTGAAATTTTCTCAAGCAAGCTTGGAAAATTTCAGGTATAAAAAAAGCTTCTCAATTTTGAGAAGCTTTTGCGGTCTGGACGGGACTCGAACCCGCTGATATAATTAACTCCATAACAAGAGTTTAAGACTAATGAAAAATAAAACAACCTTTTAATCAATAAACATAATCTCAAATATATTTCTTCATACATATCAAAAAAATTAGAAAACCAGAAATTAAAACAACTTGTAACTACTGGTTATCAATTATTTAAAATCATCATTTTACAAATAACCCAATTTGCTCCAATTCTTTTTATAACATTTTTTACAATTCATAAGTCTTACTTTTTCAAGTCTCAGTTTAGAACATTACTATTCTTTTTGCTTAACAATTTTATTATTCTAGGTTGAATAATCCATACACCTATGAAGAAAAACCAAAACCCAAGCATATACCACCCATAATTTTCGCCCTTTTTTCTCAGTGAAACAATACATCTTGAGAGAAAATAAATTGAATAAATAATGCCAAAAAAGAATAAAAAGTGTAATGGAATAATAATCCATAAGGAAATTCCAAATTCTTTATAGTTTGACTCATTAATTTCATACTCGAATCCTAGTAACTTAATTGAAAGAAAATATGTGGTACAGAATATCACGAAATATTTAAATCTCTTTAAGTTTAGAATAGATTTATTGTCTAATTGAGAATAAAGGTTATTTCCTACTTTCAATGTCCAATAACAAAATACTAACAACCAAAGTGTCAATAGTATTTCACCCAAAAAAGTATCAATAAATGAAAAAACTATTATTATTGATAATAATATTTCCCATGGCCTTGCAAAAACTATTTTATTGTATAAACCCATATTGTTAATTAAATTTTATGCTTATTTTCCAATTTATAATATTTGCTAAATTTAATTGGTTAGCTTTTCATATGAAAATAATTGGAAAATATACCGATGGAGGAATAAGATTTTTTAAAAATGATTTATTAATTTTTTACTCATATACAAGAATAAAATGGTTTAGGCAGAGAAAAATTATTACCAATAATAAAGATGAAAAGATTAAGGAAATTAATACTTCAATAGGTTTTAAAGGAATAAGACATATAATAAAAAGTAAAAGCTATTTAAACGAAATTATACTTAAGTTAAAAGGTAGTTTTACAAAAAATTATTTTGAAGCAAAAATTAATAATAACCTTTATAAGGTAGTTATTCATAAAGGTCTTACAGTATCTTTTTTTAAAAATAACGCTCAAATTGGATATTATACTAAGTCGACCTCCTCTTTAGAAAAAGAGGATATTATTATTATTTGTAATTCAAATGTTCAATTAGAATTAATTATAACATTTATAACTTGCTTAGAATTATCTTACCAAGAAGACAGAGAAAACATTGGACTAGATTTTGGAAATATAGCTGGAGAATACATACCATTTAATAAAAATTGGAAACCAACTAATTAATTTTTAAACTATTAATAATATCTTTAAATAACCCTTCATATCTTAGAAACGAATTTCCCTTTTCATTTATGGCAAATCCCGTTATAGAGTATAAATAATTTTTTTTAATAGCCCAAGTGCTAATTCCCACAATCTGAATATCATTATACTTTCCTGTGTAAACCTTTTCATAATATATTACTCTTTCAGCACTATACTCTCTTTGTTTAATAATTCTAAAACCTTTAAATCGGTTACTTAGCTGTTCTTCCATAGATTTTAAATGCTCATCAATATTGAAAGATCTTTGATCAATAATTTCTCTAGTTAAACTAAAAGTAGGACAAAACTTAACGTCTTGATTACATTTCTTTTTTACACTTATTATTAATTGATTTGAATCTGGGAACTCAGTAGTTTCCCAATAAGATGGTATACTTATGGAAAACTCGTTTGAAAATTTAAATAGCTTAAAAAAAAAATCTTTATTATCTAATTCATATAATAATTTATCTTTAAGGTATTGCTTAGCAAAAACAACTTCACCATCTCTGTTAAAATCTTTCCACAAACCACTTTTTTTACCGTTAATTTTAATTCCAGACGTAGCTAGATTCCCATCATCAAAATACTTTAAGTATAATCCATGCTCAACACCATTTTTTAAACCTACATGGAGTTTAATCTTTCCATTTTTATAATATTGTTTTTTCTCATTTACTGAGCTCATCTCCTTTTGTACCTCTTGACTATTCACGTAAGAAACAACAAAAAAGGCTAGAATAATTCCTATAAATTTTTTCATTTCTATTTAATATTAACCCCTAATTTTAAATTTAAATCAACTCCTAAAACAAATGCAGCACCAACCCCTAAGTCTAGACCATAGAATGTTCCATTTTTACTCCCTGCTTTAAGTTTTGGTTTCGGAGACCTATTCATTCCAACGTCAGACATGGCTTTCATTGAGCTGGTTTGATTTTTCCTTGAGGCTGTCTGAGCAATTGGAGCAATTAAATAGACTCCTCCGTCAACTTGTTTGTCAGTTGCAGGTTTGCCATTTCCATGGACCCTACCACTATGAGAAATATCTGCTCCAGCAATTTTCTTACCAGCAACGTCAACAATTGCTCCAATTCCTTGTGAGTATTTTACACCATTTCCATCAAAAGTAGTTTCAGAAGTATAGGATTCTAAATTTGTAACGTCTTTTAGATCAACTTTAGCTGAGGCTAGCTCAAAATTTACTGCGTTCACTTTTATATCTGCTTTCACAACTCCATAAATATTGGCTTTGGCCTTGGCATTAAAACCTGCTGTAATAGCTGCATCCACCTCCGCTACCCCAGATACTCTATCCAACTGTTGGTTTATTTTATTATAAACTGACTTTACAAATTTACTTACTAAACTGATAGGGTTTAAACTCTCTTGAGCATACTTTACAGGTTTAGGAGTATTATCGTTACAATCTTCTCCATCTGGACAGCCAACAGGTGCCATCCCGTCTGGATCCATAAAGTAAATTGGACTATTGAAAGCATAATTATATGGGGAATGCCTTCGCATTTGTTCTGCCAATGGATCTAAATTCATCCAACGTCCTAATGCGGGGTCATAGTTTCTAGCCGTCATATCATACCATTCAAGATTTAACTCATCCTGCAATTCAAATCCACCAAATTTCCTTTTCTGAGCAAGACTATTACCATTAGGAGATATAGCATCATTATACCCCTTATGCTTCAAGCCGAAGGGATAGTAGTTAGACTCTTCAATAATTTCAATGTTGACTGGATTGGGATTATTTTGATTTTTATCGGTGTAGGATAACCTTACATTTCCTAAGTGATCTTTGTATTGATAGACATAATTAAAAGAACTACCATCTTTTTTCACATAGCCCTCAGGATGATTAAAAAATTGTAGGGTATTGTTTTCATAAATATAATTACCAGCATAATCCGTAGTTACTCCCTGTACTGTTTTTCTAAGTTTTACACCCGAAGCATCATATACATAATTGATATTTTGTCCTCCTAGAGTCACCTGTGTGGGCAGATTTAAGTGGTTATAACTAATATTGGTAATTCCCTTGTTCTGGTCTGTCAACATATTACCATTAACATCATAGGTATAGTCATTTGAACTATCTGTATTGTTGTTTAGTGCATCATCTTTGAATCCATACTGATCATTAGAAAGAGCATCTGTAACTTTTAAAAGCTTATTGCCTGCATCATACAAATAAGTTAAGTTATCCATTTGACCAAATGAATTAGCACTTCCTAACTGACCGTCTCTTTTCAAGCTAGTGATGTTACCGTTCTTATCATATACAATACCCCAAAGATCATACCGTCCTGTGTTGTCATATCCACTTTTAATTCTATTTAACGCATCATATGCGTAGTTGTAACGATTACTAATCATATTACCACTTGGGTTTAGACTTGTTGATTTCCAAAAAGTTTGACTTATATTACCGTTGTACAAGGCTACACCACTACTTGGATTGTTATAATTAATTTCAAAACCAAATAGATCTGAAATCCCTAATGTAATTGACGAATTACTTGTCCCAACATCATTAATACTCTTTAGCCAACCTCTTACATTATAGCTGTAGTCTATATTCTGTAACCTGTTCTGATTAGTTTTTCCTCCAACATTTTTCACTACCAATTGACCAAGATTATCGTAGGTGCATTCAGAAATTACCTCATTATAGTTAGCACTATTCACATTTTGACTATGCTTTTTTACCCTATCCATATGATCATACTCAAAATAGTCCTTGGTTATTACAGGAGAATTACCCGATTTGGTATGTGTAGTTTTGGTTTCTAAAACTTTCCCAGTAAAATCATCCAATTTACTTTCAACAACATCTGTTATGTTTAAATAATCGTTTTTACTATACACATAGATAGCTCTTCCCTTTTGGTCATAATAGGTTAGTGTAGTTATCCAGCTACTAGTACCTAATACTTTGACCTTACTAACCGTTGGTAAACCCTTGGTATTGGTTGTCACACCTTGACTGTAAACCGAGGTAGGTGCTGTAAATCCAGTCGGAAGGTCCACAAAAGTATCGTAATAATTAATAGTCAATATTTCTATGGAACTTTCAGGGATATAGGTCGTATTGGTGAAGTTTTTTGGATAGTGAATAGCTACTCCATTTATTGAAACCGATGAAGAATATTGTTGAATATTTGAATTATAACTTCCTGTATCAACGTGATTCTGCATAGTCCCCCTGCTCCAACTTGGTCTATTTACTATTCCTGAATAAGCTACTCTTCCAAACTGGTCATAAGAAGTAAATAGCCAATCTCCTTGACTTCGTTGATTATTATCTTGAGTAATAACTGGTCTATCCAAATGATCATAAATAATATACTCCCAACCTTTTCCTGGAATTTTCTTTTCTACCAATCTATTTCTCTGGTCGTACTTATACTGATAACACAACTCGTTTAATTCAGTAGTAGTTGGTTTATCCAAATTCCCTTCAGCCTTTGGAGGAATAACATAAGTCAAGCTACCAAAATCATCGTATACATAAAATGTATCGTGAGCTATATTATTGTTGTAGGTTCTTTTAAGAACTACCTGACCTTGTTTATTTTTAAACTCCTCGGTTGTGTGATCTTTAGGATTTACCTGACCAGATTGCCAGTTTTCATCCTTAGTTATGGTTTTTATTAATTCACCTGCTGCGTAATAGGTAGTACCTCCCTGTAGTGTTGGTGTGTAGGTGTTATTTGCAAAGGTTGTTAAAACACTATAAAGACGCACTTCATTGGCAGCATTGGTATCGTACTCAAACTTTATAGTATGACTACCATTAGAATAACCCTTGGCAGCGTAGGTATTTCCTATTTTCCAATCTTTTCCAGGAGCCCCTTGTTCTAAAATTCTATTTAGGGGTGATTTCTCAAGGGTTTTCTCAGAATACGAGTTTACCTGAGTTGAAGTCATTCCTGTAAAATCATTTGGAAACTTACCCAGATAAAATTGTTGCCCAAGATTTTCTATACTTCCAGTTCTAATTGAACTATTATAAGAGCCACTTGCATAGGGTAAAAACTCCTTTATTTGTCTACCAAATTGATCATAGGCAAAATGTATAATTAAATCCTCCTTATTACCACCTGAACCTAACTGAACACTTTGTTTAGCTCTTCCTAATCCATCAAAATAGGTTATGGAAGTCTGCTTTTCTTCATTAGTTATAGCACCTCCTGTGGTTTTAGTGGTACCATTTGTAGTTTTAACCTTATAACTTGTCTTTTTAACGTAATTCTCAGTGGCTGTTTGACCAAAAACTGCAAACGGAATAAATACTAATATTAATTTAAATAACTTTTTCATGGCTCTTTTAATTTTTGTAGTTGTACCTATTCTCATTTACAATATTTCCATCATGGTCCCTGACATATTTCAGACGACTGAAGGTATCATATTCATAATACAAGACTCGCCCTCTTGGGTCAGTAATACTAGTAAGCCCAATTAATGGATCGTAAGTAAAAGTGGTCACTTGAGCATTAACCATATTGGTATTGCTGCGAATGTTATTTAATGCTGTTCTTAAGGAATTCTCATTACATGATCCAGAAGCCAAACAAGAGCTCGTATCATTATTAGAAGCTGATACCGCAGCACTAATTAAACTTGAAATATTCGAGATTTGAGTATCTGTGTATCCTTCTATTTTAGCAATTGGTTTAGTTCCATTATAGCCCCATATATAATAGATTTTCGGACCACTTTTTTGACTAACCTCCTGTGGGTTTCCAAAACTATCATAACTGTGATAAACTATTCTATCCTCTAAAGATTGACTCCCTTTAGCAGCTTTGATAATCTCTGGTAAATACTTTTTTCCACCCCAATCTTTATACTGATTAAAAGTGTGATTTATTCGTTCTCCACTATCTTCAACACCATTTAAATTGACATCTTTAAAGGATTTTGACTCCAAAACTAATAATCGGTTGGATTTTTTTATTTTATCCTCAATACTGCCAAATGTTGTATAAGGATTGTCCTGTGCATAAGTTAATTGATTCCAAAAAACACTACCCTTACTATCAATTGTTTTGGTCTTACTTCTCTGATAATGATAATTATAATTGTAAGAATAAGTTGTTTCATTTTGCAGAGTGCCACTAGGGTCAAAACTTCGCTCAGTGGTTTTATAAATATCTTGGGTTCCACCAGTTAAATAATAAATTTTGTACTCTGGATCTTGACCATAAGGTTGATCTTCCTTAAAGACAAAATATGGGATTTGGTATTTACGCCTATCTTTGAAATACTTATAAAACAAATCAATATTAAAGTCAATATGAGAAACATAGCCAGTTTTGAAAAAGTCAAAGGGAGCAATTAGGTCCGCATATAGATATTCATTTTCAACTTCCTTTTCCAAAACGAAATTGTCATTTTCATCTTTTCCGTAAACTTTAGTTTTCAAATTTCTACCTCTTAGCCATGAATTGTCAGTAGGGATTGTTTGAGGATACTTAAAAAATTCACCACTGTCCTCATAATTAGTGAATTCATATTCAGTTTTACCAATATTATTAGAAGCATCACCATAATATTCAGTCACATAGCTGTACCCTACAGTATTGGATTGAAGGGAAGTCAAAGGCATACCTGGTGTTGCCCCTGTTGGACTTAATACAGTTACACCTCCAATATCAGATTCTTTAATTGACATGTAATTGGGTAAACCAAAAATACTTCCAGAAGAAACCCCTGAAGGCATTCTATATTCGTATTCCTTAAAACTAGTTAGGGAGCCATTAGAATCTCTATTTTCAATTCGTTTAATTCTTTTTCCTCCTCCGTATAGAATTGATGATTCATCACTTTGCTGTTCAATCCAATCCAAAGTAACCATAAAGGCATGATCCCAATTCAATGGGTTATGTCTATGGTTTTGAGGCTTAACCTTTAAGGTGTAAACCCCGGGCGGAAGTAAAGACCTATTTATCGAATTTGAACCATTATACAATTGTTGCGTGTAAGTTCCACCCTCTAGAGTAATAGAAAAATTACATGTAGATTGATTTGGAGCATTTGAAGAACAATCCCCTACTGGGCTCTGAATATTTACATTTGCAGTTACCCCACCTGTCCCGCCATAGAAAATATGATTAATGGTAAACTGTTTTTCATATGTTTTTGTGGTTAAATTATAATTAGTTGAATAATCCAAATGAGATAAACCCTCATTTCTTGAAGTTAATGGATTTATAGCAACAGATACAACATCTTTCATTGCATTAGGTGGGATTCCTTTGTTATGCTCATAAGTGAAGTTTACACTTCCTCCAGTAGGGTATGTGATTTTTTCTAAAATTCCTACATTAGCTTTTAGGGTATCTACAGTCCTATTATTACTGCTAGAATTATAATCAACAAAAGTTAAATAATGACCATTCGGCATTCCATTATAGTACCCCCAAGCATCTTGTGAATTAGAAAATCGGTTCGGAATTTGCTGAGAATTGTAGTCAAATAAATAAGGTGGTTTTGCGTTTCCTAAACCATCCTTCTCAGTGACCGAAGTTAAAAATAAACGCTTTGAAGCTGTCGGGTCTATTTGGGCTAGATAAGGCAAATAATTACCATCAGAAATTGCTTGTTTATATTCAAAGGCTAACTGAAATTGTTTAATTAAAACATTGTTATTAGTTCGTAACTCAATTTTTTCCAAAGGCATTGAAGAGATGCTTCCATAGCTTCCTACATCCTGTCTTTGACTCGGACCCCCAAAAAACTTCAACTTTCCTTCTTTAAAAACAATTTCTTTCAATTGGTATTCTTCAGTTCGTATTTTAGAAAAATTACTTTCTAAAAATGGTCCTTGAATATTTAATGATGCCCCATTAAACTCCCAGCCATTACTGCCATGATTTGCTCCTGGAGGAGGAGGATCATTAGATGGATTGTATCTATCCATTGATCTTCTCCAGAAAACAGATTCTATTTTATCATAGTGAAATGAAATGGTTGTGCCATTTACAGTCTCAATCTCCATTAGCTGCCAACTATTGGGAAAAGGTCCTTCTATGGGACCTCCATATTGATTATATCCACCGCCATTTAATCCTTTATAGACAGCTGAAATCATCGTGTATTCTTTATTTTTGGCTTCCCTTAAGCCATCTTTGGAAATTCCATAATAAAACACATTACCCTGGCTATCAGTAACCTTAAAGCCGCCAATTATAACCTCAATCTTGGTGTCCTGATATTGCTGGATTACGATTCCGTTATCATCATAATTAAAAAAGAAGGTTCCACTTGCCCCATTGGCATTAAAAATATATTTATCAGGTATAAGATCCTTATTATTTGAGGTCATACTTGATAGTAAATTTCTTCTAATCATTCCACCCGAGGTATTACTTGACCCATCATATGCCATTGAAGACTTTATGGTGGATTTCACCGAATTATATCCATGTTGAGCTTCATCCGCAAACCCTCTGACTTGTCTGGATAAGGAGCCTCCATAACTCAATGCCCATCCCATTCCAACTCTCGGTGCCACTTCCCCAACTTGCATACCTCTAGCATGATATCCAAGACTTATTGGAATTGAAATTCCGTCCTGTTGGATGGTATATATTGGTATTCCAATATTGGGAACCCCTGTGTGATGTGAAATGGGTATTAAACTAAATTTCGCTAAAGAACTTGCCTCAGGTGAAGGAGGAGTTACTTTTGGAAGTGATTGGGCAATAAGACTCTGCCATACCAAAAATAGCGGTATGAACAACATTAATCTTTTCATTGGTTAGTTTTAAAAGTGTTATACAATCGTTTTCTCTGAACCAATCTGGCTCAAATAAATTCTAGAAACCCTTAAATATTATTTTGAATGCAATTTTTTTTCACCATAGATTATGCAAATAACCTATTCAATATTTCATAAAAATAATGGCTTGTGGTGTAAAAAGAAATAGTTCAATTGGGGGCTCTTTTTCAATAATTAAACCAAACTTAAGAAAAGATTCTTAAATTTTCAAATAGTAATTACCTACTGTTAATAAGTATTTCTTATTTAGCCAATAACGGTACTTAAGGTAAACATAGGAAGGTACATGGCAATTAGTATAACTGCCACTATTACGCCCAAAACAACTATTATCAGAGGTTCTAAGGTAGCTGAAAGTAGTTTAGATGTATGTTCTACCTCTTGTAAGTATTGATCAGTAAGGCGCTTAAAAATGGTTTCATTTTGATTGGTCTCTTCTGCCACCTTTACTAGAGAAATCATTTTTTTTTCAAAGACAGCAAACTGACTCATACTTGTATGCAATGACTTCCCTTGGAGGATATCATTTTCCATTCCCTCAATAGCTATTTCCAAAGGGTAAAATCCTACCATATTTTTGGTAAGCCCCAATGCATTTAATAGAGGCACTCTAGCACCTGTAAGAAGTGATAACGCCTGATTTAATTGTGCCATTTTAACCTTTCTTACAAAATCTCCTAGTAATGGAATTTTTAATATAATTCTTGAGCTGAACATTTTATACCATTGCTTTGTTTTAATAAAATGATAGGTAATAAATAAAGATGCTATTAATAGCACAACCAGCCATCCATAGTTTTGAAACAGCTCAGAAATTGATAATATCTTTTTTGTAATCCATGGCAGCTCAACCTTGTTTTGCCTAAAAATATCAGCAAACATTGGCACCACAAATTGAAGCATAAAGATAATGGCTAAAAAGGCAGTGAATAAAACCACCAAAGGATAAGAAACAGCACTTAATATAACTCTTCGTTGCTCATTTTTTCGTTTAAAAAAAAGACTTAATTCTTGAATGATCTTTTCTAAGGTACCCGTATTCTCACCAATCTTAATGGAATGAAACTCATAACTAGAAAACTCATCAATGTTTTCAATAGCATCGGAGAAGTTTTTCCCCTCAATTAGACTATCCACTATGTTCTTTATTCTTCTGGAGTCCTTTTCATTTTTCTGCTGCTGCATAATTAATTCGAGACTTTCTTTTAGCGTTAGCCCTGCACTAAGAAGAATGCAGAGTTCGTTATAAAAAGCTTCCTTTTTTTTATTAGAAAAAGAACTCCCAATGGAGATTTCCATTTTTAATAGTTCATCAATCTTTGAAGACTGTTTTTCCTTCTTCTTAACCTTTATATTTTTTAACTCAAACCCCACTAGTTATCTTCCTTGTTAATATAATGAGCTGCATCTTTTAAACTTGTTATAAATAACCTTGTATTATTGAAATCTCTTCCCAAACTAAGCTCTATTGCATCTATTATTCCTAAGTTTACGGTATTTCCATCCAACCAACCAATCTTTTCCTCAAGGCCAATTTGAATGGTATCCTTATTACGCAGGACAAAGCTATTTTCAAAGCGGTAGCTAATACTATCCGTGGCTCGTTTCAAAACCAAACTTCCTTTAGAATTATCAAAGTAAGCAATAGACGAATTTAAATCTCTTTGCAGCATCGTTTTAAACGTATACAAGTTTTGTTTGTTTTCAAAATTTCTTTGAACAATTGCTATCTGCTTTTTTACAATTCCTAGCATTACAAACCCAGTAGAGATTACAATGCTGGCAATAACCAAAACAACTAGCATTTCAGCCAAGGTAAAAGAAGGAAGTTTATTTTTCATCGTCTCTGATTTTAAGCATTCTCTTCTCTACTGTTTTATCCTTGCTTTTTTGCTGAATGGAAAACTCAATCCATTGGATTTGATTATCCTGAACTTGTAGAGCTGTTATAATCTTTCCATCTTGGCTGAGATTGTATGGAATTTTTAACTTTCCTTTTTCATATTGGTAGATGAGTTGTTCTAGCTGCATTTGCATTTGTAAGGTGTTTTTACGAACAGAACTTACCATAATGTTATTCAGGGTCAATAACGCCAACCCAAATACAACCAAAAGAACTGTAGTGGCCACGATTACCTCGGTTAATGAGGAAGCCTTTAGTTTCACTTCTAAAAGTCGTTTTAATCCAACCATTTCATCACCTGATTTGATTGTCCGCCAATTAAAAGACCAGCATACTGTTCATTTAATTTATTGGCATTGATCTCCACATCTAATAAATGATTCAAATAGGTACCACCAGGAGTTGGTAAAATGAAATTATTGGTGGTTACCATTCCCTGTACATTTCCCTCCAATGTCAAATTCTTATCACAGTAAATTTCTCCTTTGACCAAAACGTCCTTTCCAATACGCACCTGGGAATTGTAATTTCCTTTGTTATCATCGGATAGATATACTATCACCCCTCTAAATTGGGTTCCTTGTCTAATTTCAATAGAAGCCTCCTGTGCTTTATTTTTTTCATCCTCCAACTTATAGACAACTAGCGCACTAGGATAGGATAGCTTACAATTTTTTCCAACTATTATCTGTTCAGAGGCTATGGCTTGAAAAGATCCTTCCACCTGTTTCTCTATTTCAATTCTAGGTGCCATTAAAATGATATTTTCTAGGCTTGCGCCAGCCCTAACTGTGATTTTCTGATTTGATTGAACAATTATGTTACCCCCCAATTCAACTTGGTCCAAAATAATATTTCCTCCTCCTTCAATAAAAATAGATTCTTTTGAAAACTCTTGATACAGTTTCATATTTGGAGTCCATCCCATCCTTTTAACCGAAACCATCGGTCCTTGTTCCATAAATTCCTTGAGATACTTTTTATTGTTAATTATCGGCAAGGAATCACCACTTGTTAACTGCTTACCAAAAATCAATTCCCTACCATAAAAAGAAACCCCTGAAATATTTCCTGGCTTTATTCCTTGTCTAGGAAGCATTACATCTCCTTCTATCTTGGTGTTTCCTACAACAACTAGGGAGTTGAAATTATCCTTTACATACAATGCTTTGAGGTTTTTATTTTGATACCCAACAAGTGCAGACCTCTGAAAATATTCATTTTTTACTTTAGAGCTGGCAGTTACCCTGTCAAATACACCCCAATGCCTCTTTATAAGAGTAGTGGTAGAATTTTGATCCTCTAAAAATTCAAGGCTCAGTTGTTTGTCATATTCAATAGTGTTAACCTTTATAAACCTAAATGCATTTTGAACATTGGTAATGGATTGATCTGAAAAACCATACTTAACAACAAGTTTTTGTTGCAGGTAGACTAGAGAGATGAAAGCAAACAATATGATTCCAATCAAAACTGAAATGACCAGTACATACTGTAGTGCCGCTGCTTTTATTTTCCTAAAAACTATCACTCAGATTTTTCAACCGTTTGTATCCTATTGCCGAATTTAACCACAACCCTGTTCTTATTCCCCTTTAATAGCTTCACCCCATAAAAGACCTCTCCATTAGTTACCATTTGTTGAGCGCCATTAATCGTTAAAATAAAGGATTGAACTCTACCCGTTTGAACAACACCATTAAAAACAATTGTTGGAAATTGGGCATTTGTCTGCTTGCTTACAACTTTGTTTTGAACTCTTTTTTTCTTTGAAGGAAAGCCTCCTAAAAATGGATCTCTATAGGCGTCCTTCAAGACATATTTAGACCTTTTGTTTGAATCTAATCTCTGGAATTCAAAAGCATTCATTTCTTGCTTCAATTCAGGTATGGTAGGATTCAATCGGATATACACCTGATATCCAATAGCACTCCAAATTATAATGACAGCGCCTAATAACAAATATGTCTTTTGATTCTTATTCACTGGGCATCTATTAAATTAAAAATGGATAAATTTCCTCTAGTGAAGTCACTCCTTGTTCAACTAAAGCAATCATATTTTCCTTAAGTGTGGCTATCTCCTTTTCTTTTAAGTAGGCTTCAATGTCACTAGAATTATTCTGAATATGAGTAACTAGCTGCTCCGTTATGGGTAGAATCTCATATACTGCCTTTCTCCCCTTGTATCCTGTTTGATAACAACTAGGACAACCCACAGGCTCAAAATGACTTTTTAAACTTTGTAAATCTTGATGCCCTTGGTAAATCTCCTCTAATTCATCGCTCTGTATTTTACAATCATTGCATAATTTTCTGACCAATCGTTGTGCCACACTCACATTTAAGGTACTGGCAATTAAAAAGGCTGGAATTCCCATATCAATTAATCTAGAGATGGTTGCCCATGCCGAATTGGTATGAATGGTAGAAAGTACCAAATGACCAGTTAAAGAGGCTCTAATAGCCATATTAGCCGTATCTACATCTCGTATCTCTCCTACCATGATAATATCAGGATCTTGCCTTAAAAAGGTTCTGAGTGCACTTGCAAAGTCTAATCCTATATCTTGTCGCAATTGCACTTGGTTAACACCTTCAAGCGTATATTCAATTGGGTCTTCTATAGTTAGAATATTGGTCTGTTTTGAATTTAAAAGCTTTAGTGTTGCATACAATGTCGTGGTCTTTCCTGATCCAGTAGGACCGGAAATTAAAACAATGCCATTGGATTTTTTTACAGCCGTTTTATAGGTTTTTAGCTCCAGTTGGGTCAGCCCCAAATGATCCAAATCCAAATTCAAAGAATTCTTAGCAAGTATCCTTAGCACCAACTTCTCTCCATGCAAGGTTGGAAGCGAAGAAACTCTGATATCAAAATCCTCACTCTGGGTGGAAAGATTAATTCTTCCATCCTGTGGAAGACGCTTTTCAGAGATATCCAGCCCAGCCATTATTTTTATACGGTTGGTAATCTTTGGATACTCAACAAGGTCAATAACATAACGCTCCAAAAGTTTTCCATCAATACGAAGTCTCACTCTTGCCTTACTTTCAAATATTTCAAAATGAATATCACTACTTCCAATTTCTTTTGCCTCATAAATCAAATTCAATAAAAAATCATCGGAATAGCTAAGACTTTTATTGGAACTAGTTAGGTCTCTTTTACGATAGTTAACCTCTAAAAAACGATTTAACGATTCAGTCTTAATATTTTCTAGAGTCACTTCTAAACCCAAGACAATGGATAATTCTAATTCTAGGTTTGTTAAATCTTCTACATCTGAATATAGCTCCAATACATCCCCTTGTTTTGCTTTGGGTACAATGCGATATGCATAGGCCTGTTCACTGCTTATAAGCTGTGATAGGGAAGTATCCAATACAAAGTTTTCTAATCTACTCATAAGGCAAATAATTCTAAAGAGGGAATAATTCTATTGCCAATCAGTGACAACCCCAAAAACAGGCTTTGAAGTCCTGCCAATGGAATTGCCTTTCTATCAAATCTTTTTTTAAAAATAATTGAAATTAGTAGTGAAAAAATCAGTGACAACACAAATAACACGACAAAAGATACCACTGGAAAACTTACCCCCAATAGGATAAAAAACAGAATATCACCAGAACCAATGACTTTATCTAGTCCAGTTTTCAATCTTATTTTGGTATATCCGTAAAGTACGCTTATAATGATTAGAATTAGGGTACTATTGATAATGAGCCCTGTTAAAAACACATAGGTGTTTTGATGCAAAAAATGAAGCATTCCACCCAAGAGTATACCTAGCACAAAAAGCCCTAAAGTGACCCTTCTATCCTTGATGTCCTGACGGTATATCAAAAACAATGTTAGTAATAGCAATATTTCCAATCCTATCCTCATTGCTTATTTTGTGTTTGATTCGGAGTTAATCGTTGTAGGTAAAATTTCCCATAAAGCTCCCATCTATTGGTTCGGTAATTCCTTCTTCTCTCAAAACTTACAGAGACTAGGTTCCCTAAAGAGGCTTGCTCCAATTTATTGAGGTTCTCTAAAAGTGTTCTAAAATCAGCTTGTAGCTCAAAATCATAAGTGCTTACCATAGTGTTATTTTCTATAGTCCGATGAGGCTGGTTAAATCCTGAAATTTTAAAATTATCCTGATGTTGAAGTGTATTAATTTTTTGAAGCAAGGTCTGCTGAAATGAAGTTCCAATGGAGAGCTCTCGTACTTTTAAAATGGAATCCAAATACTTGTTCTGTCTTTGCAATCCAAATATCCGTTGCGATGCGTTTTCAACCAGTTCCTTATCTTTTTCCAATTGGGCTACTTGGCTAGAAAGTTCAAGGGTCCTTTTTATCGCAAAATGATAACAAACCCAAAGGCTAAATAAAAAGCCTATTACAAGAACTATATTTTTTTGTATTGCACTCACCTTATTAGAATTTTAAGTTGGAAATTGGTAAGACCTACCCTCCTTCTGTCCTTTTGATAGGATAAAACTTCAACCTGTGCGGTCCAATTCAAGTTCTCTAGCCTTGAGACCCATAAAGTAAATGCTGAATCACCTCTAGTTTGCCCCTCAACCAAAATTACACCTGCTTCAAAAACTAAAGGTTTATCCTTTCTAACCACATTTGAGATGGGTTGAAAATTAATCTTGGACAGTAAACACTCTTTTGGCAAGGATTCTCCTAGCTCATCAAAGAACTTTGTAAGCTCTTTATTGGAATTAGATCGAATACCATCTACCAATAATTTTTTCTGGCTTATCTGCCTCTCAATCTGTTGTAATTTGGTCTTATATGATTGGCTTAATTGAACTTCACCTGAAAGCTGGTTGACCTTATTTCTATAGGAAGAAAAAACCATAAAGTTAACCAGTAACATAACCAGTAAGAATCCCAAACCTGTTTGCAATCCCAAAGTAAAGAATCGTCTTTCTAAATATTTCTTCTCTAAAGCTCTTGCTACACTGCTGCTTTTCTCACCTACATATTGGGTCAGAATACCTCCTAATGAAAGAATATAATTAGATTCCAAATCAAGTCCATTGATAGGGTAGATTTTCTGAGTCTTGTTTTGCTTGAATTCTATATTGTCTAGCTCAGTTTCTAAAAACATTAACCTGGCATTAGAGCTATCAATGGTTTCATCCTTTGAGAGCCCTACTAACTTTTGGGCAGTAGCATTTCCCAAAGAAAAGTCAACCACAAAAATCCCTTTAGATTCCAAGGTGGTTATGACTTCATCTACTTCATTTTTTCTTGCAATGGATACCAAAACTTGGCTAGCCATCTTAGTAATTTGAAAATAAAAGTCAGCTATTTTTAAGTTAGCAAAGGCGCTGTTTAGCAGTCCTTTTTCATCCTGATTCCCATTTTCAATCTTTTTTGAAAGAACTTTTTCAGAATTGAAAACGAGAAAAATATGTTTAGAGGAAACATCTTTAATTAATTCATCTAGATCAGTGTAAGTCTTCTTTTGAAGGATTACAAATTCATTTTTCTTCTTTGTAAGCTGTAACAGCGCATAACTATTATCCCTCTGGATTTCAACCCCAGTATACACAGAACCATATTTTAAATAATGCATCAGCATTACTGAATGATGGTTGGTTTAATCAGCACAGATAATTTACTTTTTTGAGCGGTTCTAACTCTTTTGCTAAAGAGCCACTTGATAATGGGAACTCTGGCTAAAAAAGGAACTCCTGAACCCGTTTCATTGTTAGAGTTTTCTTCTATTCCACCTAATATGATAACGTCTTTATCCTTTACCCGAATCGTTGAAGTAAATTCTCTAGAGTTCATTCCTGGAGGTGCTTCTGGTTCAATTCGCTGTCCATTAAAATCAGATTGTAATACATTAATGCTTAAAGTAATATTGTTATCCCCTGACACCATTGGGCGAATACCTATGGAAAGGTTGGCATCTATAGGAAAGAAATTCTTCACATCAGAAACTACAGGATTTTGGGTACCAATCGTATTTCTCTGGGTAACCGCATAAAAGGAACGCTCTCCTCTAGAGAGAGTCGCCATATGACCATTTAAAGTTGACAACTTTGGAGTTGATTTAATTTTTAAATCTCCATTAGTCTCTAATGCTTCAATCTGGGCGTAGAAATTTGGAACAACCTTCCCAACATTTAAGGATCCAAATCCGTTGAATCCACCAATAATTTTATTGATACTTTGAGCTCCTAAAGTCACATTGGTATTGGGAAATACAGTTCCAGAATCACTTGTCGGTCCATCAGCAAGTCCTAAGCCTAGTCCAGTAGAAACTGAAGAGCTATTGGTCACCTCAATAATCATAACCTCTATTAAGATTACAGGTACAGGTTTATCAATGGTTTTTAATACTTTTTTAAACTCTTCAATCTTTTGAGCATTACCATACACCACAAAGGAGTTTCTCTCAAAATCAGTGGTTATTTTTAAGCCTTCCCTGGTTTTTTCTGGAATAAGTTCCAAAAGCGCTTCTGAAGGATCTAAGAAGTCTTGAAAGGCATTTCTATTTTGATTGTTGGCTGGATTTACATTTCTTTGGCGGGTAAAATTACCCCCTTGTCTGTTATTGAATCCATTAGGATTAACTCCATTTTGATTTCCAATAAACCCATCCATTCCTGTGGTCCCAGGAATTCCAAATGCGGAGTTTTGACTGCTTTGAATGGGAGTGGTCATCATTTGAATAGAGCGATGCACTAGCGGAATCGTTTCAGTACTGAGTAATGAAGGTTTGTCATTTTGTCCGAAATAGAATACTCCGTCCCTTTTTTTATAGCTGAATTTGGTGTTCTCTAGCATTCTAGAGAGTAGCATTTCAAAGGTAATATCATTAGCTTTTACAGTAGCTAATCCCGCATCTGCTAATGGAGAAGTGGTAAACATACTAATGTTTAAATCATACCCTACATCTTCAATCACCGAAGCAATGGAGGTATTTTGGAAATCTACATCCAATACTTGTTTTAGAGTATCCAATACCTTGAAGTAAAAGTTCTTATTTTTATACCTAGCTGGTTTCTGCCTTCTTTTATCTGACAGTCTATTCAAACTAATCTCTTCTCCCCTTTCAAACAAATAATAATTGTCCTTGGTTTTGGTAACAATTAAATTATTGGCAAAGGCAATCTTATCTAGAGCACTCTCAAATGGCCTTTGTTGTATAAATGCGGATAACTTTTGGTTCTCAAGCCCTGGTGCAAACACCAAATTCTTACCTGTCTGTTTGGTGATTTGTTTAAAAGCAAGGTAGAGTGTATCATTCTTTAGGTCAATGGAAAAAGCATCTTTAATGGAATCGTATTTGATAGCGAGATCTCTAGGCTCATAAGGCTTCACATAACGCTTAATACTAATGATTGAACCAAAAACCTCAATGGTTAAATCAAACTCCTTACAAACGTACAAAAGCACATTCTTGACCCTTGCATTGGTGAAATTTTGAGACACTTTTATCTGCATCAAATTTGACCCAATACTCAAATTAAGTTTGTGTTGTTTGGCTATAGTTCTTAAAAATATGGGCAGTTGGGTATCACTTAAACTAAAATCCACCGTTTGATTTAATCCTGGAACTGTGGGTGAAAGACTATCAAGTCTTTTTTCTATTTCAATTAATCGCTGGGTAGAATCCTGAGCGTAAAAAGAATGGTTAATAAACAGTAGCGAAAGAAATAGAAGGAGGGAGATTTTTTTTACCATTAATTTTAATTTACTTTAAAAGTGTTAGTTGAAAATGAAGTGGTATATCCTGAATTTTCTCCTTGAACTCGCCAACTGTAATCACCAGCATTTAGGTTTTTAATAATTGAGGTTGAGCTCAAAACTGAATCCATTAAAATCTGTGTCGGATTTTGAAAATCAGGAGTGGCAATTTGTATCCTGTATTGCTCCGCATTTTCTAAAACCATCCAATTGAATTGAACATCACCAGAAGGTACTTCAACATTATTAGAAGGCGCTAAAAGCTCTATCGTATCAGATGAAATATCATCAACAAAAATAGCTTCACAGCTCAACAAAAAAACTAATGAAATAGATAGGAGGAATTTCTTTTTCATGTTCAAGGACAATTTACGATAGATGTAAAAGTAAGAAATAATTATTATTTTCTATTTTTGAAATGCTAGTCTAAGAATTAAGCATTTATGAATTTAAAAAACCTCCTGATAAAGAAAAAAGTGCCTGCATTTAATATGCAAGAACTTCTAGTTGTTTTAGTGATTATTGGAATTTTAATTCTAATAGCCCTTCCCAACCTAATGCCAATTGTATCCAAAGCAAAGGCACTAGAGGCTCAGACAAATCTATCCTCCATCTACAGCTTTCAGAGAAATTACTTTTTTATGTATTCCAAATACTCTAATTCCTTAGAAGCAATAGATTTCATTCCAAATAAAACCGTCAAGGAAGGCGGGAATGCAAATTATGAATATCAAATTATAGAGGCTACCAACAATTCCTTTAAAGTAAAAGCAATTTCTGTTACGGACTTTGACGGAGATGGCATCTTTAATGTTTGGGAGATTGATCAGGATAAAAAGTTGGTGGAAGTGGTTAAGGATTGATTCTAAACTAGGACTTAAGAAGCTATTTTTAGGTAAAATATGAGGATGGCAATTGGGCGCAAACCAAAATATAGTTAAATTTAAACGGATGGAATTTTTTAATAAAATGAATTCATAATCAAACCGTTGATTAACAAAAAAAACGAATTGAAAACAAAAAAAGACGCACTATGGAAACACTCAATTTAATCTCCAGCATATGCTCAATCTTAGGATTGTTGATTGCAATATTTGTGGCGAATAAGGTAATTACCATTAATAAAACAATTAATAATAATTCAGTCAATAAGGTTAAGCAAAGCAAAAACAAGGTGAAAAATGGGGACCTAGCAGGTCGTGATGTCAACAAGTAATCTGAAATGGCAGAAAACGTTAATACTAACAAGGTAACTCAATCTGGCAATACTATTGAAAGTGGCGACATGGCAGGTCGTGACGTCATTAAACCAACCATAAATATTGGAAGGATGTCATTTGGTGGGAAGTCACAACTCCAAATACTTTATGACAGATTAGAAAAAGAGAAAAAGAGTAACACGGGGATTGCCGAAATGATTGAAGAACTTCAACACTTCAAATCATACGCGAAAGATGAAGAAGTAATAGGGCTTGAGAAGAAGTTAGAAAATGGAAACAGGCTTAAGTATTTAAATTTTGCGGAAAGATCAAAAGAAAAGTTCAGCATGAAACTCCTTAAAAATGAACACTCTGAAACAGCACAAGAGATTTATGCCTTCTTACTTGCCAAAGTTTACAGAAGATTTGAAGACCATATATATCCAAGACTATCAGAGGGACATCCAGAAGAATTCATCAATCAATTGGTAGATCAGTTTATCATAAACCCAATGGAAGATCTTTTGGGTGAAAATCTGTTGAGATTATATGAAGATGAGATAAGTGGAATGATTTATTTTTTAATGGGTAATTGTCATATAAAATGGAACTAAAATGTTAATCTATAGCCCTGCATATGATTTGTACCATACAATGTTTAGAATCCTTCAGATTACTGAGAGAAATGAACATGTAATGGAAGTAGATAAGCTCAGAATTCTTGATTTTTACCTAGCATTCCCTGCAGAACTATTGGACATAAAAAGCTTTAGGGGGTTTAATAAGTATAGGAAATATCTGAAAGCAGAAAAAAATCAATACGAGAGAGTAATAGATCATAAACGTTTGTTCTTCAAAATGGAGCAAATTCAAATATCAGCTATGAAAGCTCTCGTGTCATATTCACTTTTAGATGCAAATGAATTCAAGAACGGCAAAGTTAAAAGAACAGAAACTCCATTAAATGAGCAACTAAATGCTAGAATTCAAGAAAAATTTAAGACTAATCAAAATTTGCTAACCCTAATAACAGGTCCGCTTGCATCACTTAATCTTTATGGTCATTTAGGGCTTAAAGTAAAAACTAATCTTATTGAATTTAAGTATGACGCAGTATAACCCATTTATGAAATTGAACAAACTCGTCATCTTTACTCATGACGGCAAAATTGCATATAGTGAGAACTTCCATGATGGAATAAATATCATACGTGGTAACAACAGTGCAGGAAAGTCTACAATTGGAAATTTCATATTTTTCGTACTTGGTGGTGATTTTAAAAAATGGACCACTGCTGCCCTGAAATGCAAGGATGTTTATGCCGAGATTTTTATTAATTCAGAGCCAATTACCGTAAAGAGAACTGTAAGTGAATCAGGAAATCAGCCGATGTCAATTTTTTGGGGTAATTATGAAGAAGCCACAAAAGCAAGTAGCGAAGGGTGGCAAATATTTCCATACAGACGCAGTGAATCAACGGGCAAAAAAAGCTTCTCAAATGCCTTATTTACTGCACTAGGTTTCCCAGAATTAAGGGGTGATGTCGATAGTAATATTACAATGCATCAGATTTTAAGATTGTTATATGTCGACCAAAAGAGCTTGACACTAGACCTCTTGATGACTGAGACTTTTGATTCTTCAATCACTAGACAAACCATTGCGGATTTGTTATTTGGAGTTTATGATGACTCGTTATACTCGGAAAAAATTGAGTTGAGAGAGTCAATAAAAGATCAAGAAGTAAAAAAGAAACAGTTTGAAGGAATTGAACAAATCTTTAAATCGAGTGACAACGAAACCAATGTAGAAACAATAAAGTCATTAATTGAAGAAAACAACATACAAGTTGAGAGTATAGACAATTATTTATCAAAGCTTTCAAATAATGAAGCACCGATCGAAAAAGAAAGTGAAGAAAAAGAATTAAAGGTAGTAACAATTAAAACTAACCTCCTTGCAACCCGCAACAGTTTATCGGTTCTACAATCTAATATTAATAACTACGAATTTGAACTACTAGATTCACAAGACTTTTTAAGAAGTTTAGAAAAGAGAGCTACGGCATTATCGGATTCACTTCTGACTCGAGAGACTTTTGACGACCTTACAATGAAGCATTGTCCAAATTGTCTATCTCCTCTAGAGCCAGCAATAGATGACAATCATTGCGAGCTATGCAAACAGCAACTGCCAGAAGACAAAGGATCATCACAAATTAAACGAATGCAACAAGAGATAGACAATCAAATTAGAGAGTCTAAAAAGTTATATTTAGATAAAGAGCATAAGCTTCTTGAGCTCAAATCAAGTTACCCTACTCTTGAACAAAAAGTAAGAGCACTTCAAGCCGAGCTTAATGAAGCTTTGTCAACCACTAGAACTGAGAGAAATCAAGTGTTTGACGACCTACTTATTAAAAAGGGGGAACTCAAATCCAAAAATGAATATCTTATAAAACAATTAAGTGCTTTGGAGCAAATTGAAGTTCTGAGGAAAGAGCTAGCTGGTCTACGCTTAAAAATTGATGCTTTAAATGCCAGCATAAGATCTAAAGAATCAGATCAACGAAATAGACTACAAAGTGCTTATCAAAAAATACAGTCCTACGCAATCAGATTATTACATAGTGATTTAGGGCGTCAGGATGAGTTTAGAACAGGTAGAAAAATAGAACTTGACTTCGAGAGGAATACATTTTCCTTAGATGGCGAAAACAATTTTTCCGAAAGTTCTAATGTCTACCTAAAGAATAGCGTACGTTTTGCAATCTTCTTTGCATCATTAGAAAAAGATTTCTTTAGGCTACCAAGATTTATTCTATGTGACAATATTGAAGATAAAGGTATGCAGCCTGACAGAAGCCAAAGCTTTCAAAAAGAACTTGTTGCGATTTCCTTAGAATCTAATGTAAGACACCAGGTAATAATAACCACATCCATGATTTCACCAGACTTGAATAACACGGAATTATGTGTTGGTGACTTTTATTCTGAATCAAATAAAACCTTGAAAATTGAATAAAGAAGTATTATTAACCACAATGTTTAAAATTCAAAATACCTAATTAACTTTAAACAAAAAAGAGCTCCGAAGAGCTCCTCATTCTATTTATAATAATACATTAACTAATTAAATTTCCATAAAAAATTTCCAGCTTTTTTACGACTTCCTCTGCACACCTTAGCAATACTCGTCTTATTAACTCCAGTAAGTCTAGAAGCCTCTGCAATAGAATCGAAAGAAGTTATTAAATTACCTTCAATTGAATATTGACAAACTTTTTTTGTCCTCTTGTCTCCAAAATCCTTTTTCATGTCATACGACAAATAACCTAGTTTAAACTTATGGGTTGCACTATTACAAATCTTGCTTACCTTCTTCTTCGGTATATCAAAATAATTTGATGCTTCAGCTAAGGATCCAAATACACCAGTATATTCACCTTTAATAGTATAATGGTAAATCTTCTTTTGTATGCCTCCACCACTGTCAGAGTTGAAACCTTCTTCCTTAGCATTAAATTTTAGAATATATTCCTTTTCCTTTCGGGCTAATTCATCTTTAGAAATGGCAGTATCAATTTGTTCCCATGTAAAGCATTCAGCACCATAGGTTGCTATCGCATTATAAAGCTTACCAGAATATCCATTTTTAGCTTTGCTAATCTGATCACTTTTTCTTCTATTTATTGAATCAGTTGTAATTCCGATATACAATTTGTCGTTTTTATTATTGGTGATTTTATACACCACATTGTTGTTTTCTTTCTCGGTCATCTTCTCTCTCTTCTTTAAATTCATAGTCATTGACAACTTTGCCAACTTTTTTCTCGAATTTTAGGTAGTATATACCACCACTTGATTCTTTTTTCATTGTTAATCCTTTCTCATTGCTCCAAGTCTCACACCATTTTGAAAATTTATGGGCTGAAATTGCACTCATTCCTTCGTTCTCTGTGTTAAACTGATTTTCAATTTCTCTTTTATCATAAGTTTTGTTCGTTTTAAAATGCCTTTCAGCAAAATCAACAAACTCCTTTGAAGTTCTAGAAATCAAGGATAGTTGGTTTTTAAATTCATATCGAATTAATCCATTTTGCAAATAAATTTGAATACAATGAATTAAAAATCCATAGAAAAGATTCCATTCTTCTGCACTCCAACTATCATCAAAAAAGCGATTTCCAAATTCTTGCTCAGGCGTATAGACATCAGAATAGTGATTTGCTAGATAGAATTCGATTCTCCTTCCACGATCTGAACTACCTCCAGGTCCTTTAATGTAATAATTGGAAGTAATCATCCATTTTGGAGTATTTTTAAAATCTATGTAATACGAATCTTTTCTTTTTTGTTCAACCTCAATCCCTGTTGTTACTTGGGAGTAAAAATCTTCAAAACTTACATTTTTATTCAAATCATCATAAACTACTACATCGGTTGAAAGACCAATCCTTTGATTTTTGAAATTTGCATTCGACTTATACTCTTTACCATTGATTTTAATAACCTCACGCACCTGAGATAAAGCTTGACTCAATAGGGTTTTTCCAGTTCTACCTTCGGCAGTTCCATTACCCATATTTTCATCATAAAAAGTAATGGCTACTTGCTCACCCCTTTCTCGGTTCCTGTGCAATAAATAACCTAATATTGAGCATAAAGAATTAAATCTTTCATTTTCCTTACCCGAAATATTCCAACAGAAATTGTAAAACTGACCAACAGAAATGTCATCAACTTTTTCAAAGTTTCCATTAAGGAGCCTGTCCCACCAAATGGTTTTTTCCAATTTATCATAACCTATCAAATCCACGCGGTCCTGGTAAACTTCAACTATAGTATTTCTAAAGTAGAATCTAGAAGCATCTTTTAAATCTTTATCATCTACCAATTCAATGGCATTCAATAAACCAAGCTTCTTGATTGAAATATAATTGCCGATTCCTTTTATGAATACCTCCAATAATCCATAATCCTTTATTTTTTTAATAAAAGAGATTATAAAATCAATGATTTCGCCTTCGTTTGTTTCTTTAATAAACTTACCCTCTTGCTTCACAAGAATAAACTTACCGTTACTTACTTTGAGTTTTCTATAACCGTTTTGATTCAAAAACTCGATTAACATTGAGTGACTTATTTTAATTTTACCGTCCTCATTCCGCCAAAATGGCGTTTCCTTTTCTAATATCATAATTATTAATTTTTATGATTATTACTAATTTTTAGCAAGGGAAGTTAAAAGCCGAATTCATTGTTGAAATCAAATAATGACAATTCTAAGCAAATGCAACTTCCTGTCACTTTTGCAAAGATCTGAATGATTTCAAGTTTACGTAGGGGACAAAATGATGTACCCCTTTAGAAATTAAAAGATATTGTAGAAATTTTCATCCATAAATGTAGCTTTTAGCCTCTCAATGGATTTATTAACTGGTCTGTTCTGCGTTACATAGTCACTTAAATGAGTTCTATGGACAACTAAATCAGAAATTTCTCGAGTTTCTGAATTAAATAATTCAACGTTTGTCTCAAGCAAAACCTTAAGCTCCTGATAGCTTTTCCATTGGATTAAATTATTTTGCCTTAGCATCAGAAAAAAAACTAACAGGTCTTGTCTGTTAAGACAAAAAGGGATTCTGTTTTTTACTATATCTGTACTTTCACGATAGGTATTTTGAAGGTACTCTAGAGCATAATCCAATTCTTGTTCCATTTTTATTGAAATCTCCTCGGAAAGATAATCGCAATTGTCAAGTCTGGAGAAATTCTCTAAAATCGAATCTTTTGAATCATTATAAAACAATTCAATGTTCCCATTTTCAAGCCTTAATCTATCAAATGTTTCTTGAAATTTATGAGTAAAACGTGCACTTATGCCTTCGAGTTTAGGTATTAGATAATCTTTGATAAAAAACTCTTGTCCTCTCAAATTTTCGCCAGTTACTGGATCCATTCCAGAATAGATTATGTCAAAATCATCAATTTGAATCTCACTATAAAAATTCTTTTCATTTGGAAATCTATCATCATAATATTTAAATTGATTTTGAAGCTTTAAATAATTATCTGGGATCAAAATATCTTCAAAGGACAGGTATGTTTTCATAAAAAAAGTTGTCAAAGTTGGCATTTAATTTACTAAAGATATATGACACTTGATGTGCCATATACCTGCTAGCAATTTTTCAGTGGTTTTTGATAAAGCAGAACCGTCTCAAAAACTCCATAACGGATAAAAATACAGCATACTGCTTTTGCTATTCTAAAACAAAATCAAAATGATAGTAGTAATACAATTTGTTTTGAATTGAAAATACCGTAATCATCTGGTAAGTTACCTTAACCCTTTCAACATTGACAATTTCTCCTTGTTTTAACTCCCCTACATCCTGAAGTACAATTACTCCAAATGGGCAAATTAATTTAATCAAGATATTATCTAATGTGATTATGTATAAGTGGTTAGGCGATGTATATTTCAGAATTTTAATTAGATTTTTCTTACTCATTTCAATAGCTGATTTTTAGCAAATAGCTATGTTATTAATTATGTAAGAACCAATTGGGAGTTCCGTTTTTAATTGAATTATGGAGGTTTTGGATAAACTCGTACGCATTTGCATTTCGTTCTAAATTGGAATCTATGTATGATGACTTATTTGCTCCCGTAAAGAGATTGTACAAATTCCAAAGTGAAATGTTGTCTTGGTCTCTTTTGAAATGCTCGTCTCCAAAATAATCCTTCACCACAGTTCCTATTTGGGAATCTGTCAAAGCAATTGGAAATAAGTCTTTCTTTTCTTTTTTTGACAAGAAATGATACATTCGCATCTTACCTGTAAGCTCCGCAAACTGCTTTTGATTTAAGCTATAATCATTTAACTGCTTCATCTGTTCAACCTGTCTGTCTTGATTAAATTCCAATATCAGATTTGTAATTTCTTCTTTCAGTTCTGCTAGACTACTTACCCTTATCTCTGACTTCAATCCATCTGTGGAAATACACAGGTTCGTACATACCGTATTTTTAAATCCAATAAAGACCTTAAACTTCTCAATTGACTTCTTTGAAAACAGATTTTCTTGGTTGTAAGCCCTTACCCCACCAATGGATAATTTCAACACTTGATTGTTCACTAGTACTTGAATATTGGGCACCTCAATTAAGAATGCCATACGTTCATAATAGATGGTTTTCTCATGTTCTAGGAGCTCTTTTACGGGCTTTCCAATGGCAGAAGGAATTCTTCCTTTTATCTGGTGAGAAACTCTCACAGAAGGCTTTAAAATGGATGGTTTTAGGTTTTGTTGAACTACTTCTTTTGCTGCATTGATAAATTCAAAATGTGAAATCGTAGTTTCATTATCCTTGGCAAATACAGGAATAATACAATCTTTCTTTAGATGCTCAATGGCTACCTGTTTTGTATTGGCTTCTATAAAGTTACTAGAAGAAGATTCAGTGATAATTTCAGTTGGATGAACAATATCCTTGGTTTGATGATTAGCTATTAGTTCCATGATCTTCTGAAGTTTTAGGTTGTACAATGTCTTTTTGTTCTACAAGCATACTTTTAACCGTTTCAATTTCTTGTTTACGGTTTAGTATAATTGGACTTACTTCTTTTCGTAAGGCTTCATATTTCTTGTATAGTTGTCTTAGTCCTTCTATAGTAGTACATTCGGAAATTTCTTTTTTAGCATCTTGAATGGATAATCCTTGGCTACACCATTCCATAAGCATTCTACCTATTCCTTTGGTGATGACAAATTCAGGTTTATCCATAAAAAGACCTGTTCTATCCTTAGATGCTTTTGCTAAGTGCTTATCATTGATAAGTTCAAAATTGACAGTCAATTCGTATTCAAAGCCTTCTCTGGTAATTTCTTTAGTGCCATGTTTGACAACTTTTGTTCTACCATTTTGCCCCATATCTAATGAGTAATCAATCTTCCTTCTAGTGGTAGTAATAACATGACATGATGAGCTTAATATCGCCTCTATAAAAGCATTATGACGAGGAGTAATTTTAGCCCAATCTTGGAATCTTCCACCTAATTGTTCATGTAATTGCAAACAACCTCCTTTTCCTTGCCATTCATGGGTAATACTATCAATGATGATAACCTGTTGGTTCTCTTTCTCACATAATTTAATGGCTTCAATGTATCGCTCTGGATTATAGGGTTCATTTAAGGTTACCACATTAAAATTTCCTAGATGAGAATACAAGGATGCACTGTTATTTTCTGTATCAATAACAGCTACCTTAGTCCAATCATAGGTAATTCCATGAGCCAATAATAATGCTGAGTAAGTTTTCCCAAATCCACTAGCTCCTGATAAGCCTAATCTTAATTTGACTTGATGTCTTTGTGCTTTCTGTAATTGCATAATGTTTGTTTTTTATGTGTTATAATTATTTTTATTAGTTGTTCTAATTCTGATTTTTAAGACATAAAAAAAGAGCCCTATTTCTAGGACTCCTTAATTATATCTTGTTGTTTATTGGCTATAAAACCAATTCCTTTTCCACAACATTTTCCCTTAAAATGTCATTTTCTTCTGATGAGTACTCATAGCGATGAGTTAACTCAATGATTTCTCCAGTATCTGGAACCATATAATCATAAGGTTCTACTTCAACCTTTTGAATACTTCCAGGGAAGTCAGTTCCAATAAGAGCTTCACAAGTTGTTTCACTGAAAGTACAGGGAACATTAACTGTTCTGGCAGTAAAGTACATTCTTTTAGTTTCTTTGCTACGAATAGCTTCAATTCCTCCTTGTACAACTAGTGCACAAAATTCTGACCCATCTTCTTTTTGATAGGTTTTAAAATCCACAATTTTTACCATGGTTTCTTAAATTTTTAGATTAATAAAATGATTTTACACGGGGGTATCCCGCAAAACTTAAATGGAGTGGGGGTTGATTTTAGATTAATCTACGCATTCGATAATCCTAAATTTTTTTTGGGAATGTAGGGGGGGTAGCAATTAGAATGATTTATTAGCCAATTTGGAAAAAAGAGTTCGAAAATTTTCCAAAAAAATAAATTTATAATAGGTCCAGGAACTTATATTTTTCAATTAAATTATTTAGGAAAGCGTCAAAATCATTTACATGAAGAATTCTATAAGAGATGTTTCTATCAAATGAATAGCTAACATCAAAATGATACTTATTATCAAAATACTTTTTATTATCTACCACATATATCATCTTTAAACCATTAATTAGACATTTTTTTAGCTTTCTAAAATCTCTTTCTACTATTTCCGACAACCCCTTTTCACCACCAAAGAAGTTTTTTGACTCAAAGTGTTGAATCCCCTGGCATTCAATAGCCATATTGAAATCTGGTAAATAAAAATCCAAACTTTGCCTCCCTAACCATTTAAATCTTTTTTGCATTTCATGGGGTATATTTTGCGATTTAAGTTTATTACAAACCCGCCTTTCCAACCTACTCATGTTACAAACAGGGCATCCTGCGCCCATCAAATGATTATTGGCTTTTTGCCAAAATTTACTACCACATTTCTTGCATTTGATGTGAATCTTAGACTTAGCCGTCTTGTAATTAGTAAGATATTCAAATTCATCATGGAACGCTTTTTTAACAAAATCTTCATTAGTCAAGCGACTTAAGCTTCTTTTGTATCTTAATTTTTCCATTCCACATTTTGGACATCCATGCTTCGATAATAGGGAATTTGGAGTTTTTGCAAATTCTCCATGCTTTTTTCCAGTTTCCTCATCTTTTTTATTACATATAACAGTCACTTTAGTAGATGAATTTACATAGTTAACTAAGGAATAATCGTATATGGATTCCCCTTTCTTATTTCTATATATTTCATTGGCTTTTTGTAAGAAAAAACTTCTATCCATAAAGTTACCTGTGCATTTAGGACAATTCTTGCCCATTAGATGATTTGATGGAGTTTGTCTAAAGAGTCCATGCTCTTTACAATGGATAGAAACCTTAGAATTAGATTTATTATATACAGTTTGGGAATAATCATATCTATCCCCATGTACTTTCATCGCTTTTCTAACCCATTCCTGAGTAGTTGGTGAATATTTATTTGCGCATTTTGGACATCCACTCCCTCTTAAATGACCATCTGCCACTTGTGTATATGGTCCATGGTCTGGACAAATAATAATTACTTTTTCTTTTGCGTTTTTATACTGAACCTTGGAATAATCATATTTCTCCTTATGAACTATTTTTGCTCTTTTAACAAATAGTTCATGATTCATATAATTTCCACTGCATTTTGGACAGCCCCCACCACTGAGGTGACTACTTGGTTTTTGTAGAAACTCACCGTGTTTTTCTCCCGTTACTTCATCAACTTGGAGGCAAATAATAGAAATTTTATTGGTAGCTCTTTCATATTTAACCTTTGAATAATCATATTTATTGCCATGTTGTTTTTTCGCCTTTTGGATAAACTCCTTAGTATTGGAATACTTTTTTCTACTAGCATTAAGTCGTCCACATTTTTGGCATCCTTTACCTCTTTTGTGGGAATTTGGTATCTGATAAAAAGGTCCATGCTCGGGACAAATAATGCAGACTTTTGTTAAGGCTCCAACATACTCAACTTTTGAATAGTCATATTTATCCCCATGCGCCAATCTTGATTGCTCAATAAACTGTAATGTTTTTTTTTGTAAATCTTTAGGCATAATCAATATTCACTGAATTGTTCCTTTAATATTCCAAAATTTATTAATGCATTTTATTCTTTTATCAAACCACATTTAACTAGTTGATTAATTAAAGAAGAATTAATAACCTCCCCGTAATATGATTGGGTAATACCAATTCTTGAATGACCTAATAATTTAGAAACTACATCCATACTGACTCCTTTTGACAAAAGCACTGTCGTTGCAAACGTTTTTCGTGCAACATGGTGTGTTAACCGTTTATGTAATCCTACTATATCAGCAATTTCTTTTAAGTACGAGTTGAATTTTTGGTTGCTAATGACTGGAAATTCATAGTCGTATTTGTAAAGAAGTATCTCCTCAGCCCTTTTCAGTAAAGGTACAGATATTTTTCCATTCGTCTTCTTTCTAGTCATCTCAATCCATAAATTTCCATCATTCCCTTTTACAATATTTTCCTTTTTTAAATTAGCCATTTCTTTATAGGCTAAACCTGTATAACAACAGAAGATAAATAGGTCTTTTACTTGTTGCAATCGTTTTTGAGAAAATTCAAATTGCTCCAATTGCTTTAGCTCTCTGGAGGTTAAGTAAATAATCTGTCTACTTATTTTCTTGGGTTTATACAATAAAAAAGGGTCTCTATCTAGAAACCCTTCACCTACTGCCAGTTTAACAACCTTCCTGACTCGCTGTAATGTTTTATTAATTGTGATCTGCTTGTGATTCATCGAATCCTTGAGATAGAAATCAAAATCACTCAAGAATTTTAAGGTTAAATTAGTCAATAGGAAATCACCTTTGTTATATGCAGATTTAATAAAATTCCTGGTATGCATCTTTGACTCTTCAAACTTGCTGTAGGTGGATTTGGAATACTCTTTACCAACTAAAGCTTTCATACGTATGTTATGCAATTCAAACATTTCTAGAACAGTTCTTTGTTTTTTAGAAGGCTCACCTTTGTATTTTAGGTAGATATCTTCAACGTCAAAGGAAATTTCATTGACTTGTAGAAATAAATGGGACTCCTTAATCCTCTGTTCAATCATATTAAGATTGTGATTAATGAACTCATCATTATTAGTTCTTTTATATCGACTATTCCAGTCAAGAGATTTGATAAAAAACCCCGTTGAAAAGTCTTTTCTTTTTTTTAGATAAGTCAACCTACAGTAAATGGGAGATTCTCCTTTTCTATTTTTTCTAGACTTTTGAAAAATGAATAAGATTGATAATTTATTAGATTTCATAGCATTTAATTTTATTGTACACCTCTTGGAAAAAGTTGTGCACCTTGTTATACACCTTTTATAGAATTAGGTTTATTATTAGTTAATTTTTTAATGGTAATTTGGGATGGATTTCCCTTGATTTATTGCATAAAAAAAGAGAAGCTATTTCTAACTTCTCTTTTTGCGGTCTGGACGTGACTCGAACCCGCGACCCCCTGCGTGACAGGCAGATATTCTAACCAGACTGAACTACCAGACCTTTTTGCGGATGCAAATATAACTTTGTTTTTAATTACCACAAAGACTTTTATAAAAATTTTCGCCTACTGATGAAGTAATTCGTCAAGACTGTATTCAACCCCTGATGGATATCTACAGGAACATAATCAATCTGATATTGGATGCAGGTTTCTTCGATATCCTTAAAATACCCAGCAACCAGTTTGGTATACTTTTCTGAAAAGTTATCTGCATATAGATTGATACGCTCCCCTGTCTCAACATCGACAAACTTTTTGGGAGAATTGTCAAAGTCAAAATTAAATTCCTTCTGACCATCATAGGTATGAAATAAGACCAACTCATGCTTATTAAACTTCAAATGACGCAAGGCATCAAACAATTCCTGCTGTTTTACATCCGTTTGAAATAAATCCGTAAACAGAAATATCAAAGATCGCCTATGAATCTTATTGGCAATGTTATGCAGATAGGTATAGGTATTCGTAGCTGCGGTTGAATCGCTCTCCAACACCCGGGCCAATTCGTTATACAATAACTTTCGATGGCGCTCATTGCTTTTTTCCGGTGCATAAAAATCATAGTCGTTCGAATAGACGCTTAATCCCACCGCATCGCGTTGACGTTTCAATATTTCAATCAATGCAGCTGCTGCGTATGCCGAAAAGCCGACCTTATTTAGGTTGTCAAAATCTTTATTATTAGAATCCGGATAATGCATACTGGCCGAATTGTCAACTACAATATGACATCGTAGATTCGTTTCTTCCTCGTACTTTTTGGTGTACAGCTTATCGGTTTTGGCATATAACTTCCAATCCACATGACGCGTACTTTCACCCGTATTATATAGCTTGTGCTCCGAAAATTCAACCGAAAATCCATGAAACGGACTCTTATGCATACCCGAAATAAAGCCCTCAACGATTTGCTTCGCTAACAGCTCCAGGTTTACAGCATCAATTTTTCGTACGTCTGTGAGTTTCAAATTCTGAATTTTGGGTGAGGGTTAAATTTACGAAATCGAAGTTTAGTCAACGAATGTTTCCTTAAGAACGGTCTTGCATTTTTGTATTTCCTTTGAAGTGAGTGATTCAAAGACTTTAATGACTCGAATACGGTCTACAGTCCGAATCTGATTAATGGCAATCATTCCGTTTTTACCATCATGCTGAACAGGAACTCGCGTAGGATATTTTTTAAGATTTGTCGTCATTGGCGCCAATACGATGGTCTTTAAATGCCGATTCATTTCATCAGGAGAAATGACTACACATGGTCTCGTTTTCTTGATTTCACTTCCGACAGTAGGATCAAGGTTTACCAATACAATGGTATATTGATTTATTTCCATTCGTCTAGACTTTCATCTTCAAAAACATCGTCCATCAACAATTGGTCGTCTCCATTTTCCGCCATTTTTCGAAACTGATTGTCCCAGTCTTTTCTCGGTGTAGCTAAAGGTCTGATTATGATTTGTCCTTTTTCCAAAATGATTTCGACTTTGTCTTGAATATTATATTTCTCCAAAATGGTCTTACTCAATCGCAATCCCTTGGAGTTTCCTATCTTAATAATTGAAGCTTCCATAGTACAATAATGTAATTACAAAGTAAATACATTTATTTTTAGCAAGCAATTTAATTATCGGATGGAAAACTAGAAGATACAATGCTATTTACAATTCGGAATCCTGCAATTTGAATTCGGAATTCCCGCGCTTCAAAAATCTAAACTCTTAATTTCTTTTGATTTCTTGTGCGCGTTCCAAGTCATCTGTAGTTTGTAATAACTTCAAACGCAAGCTTGGTTTTAGATTACTGTTTTCTGAAAGAAACTCTTGTAAGATATCGTAGGCTTCTTGACTCGAGTAGTTTCCAATTGAACTGGATAGCCATCCCTTCGGAAAAAAGATATCACCTGTCAATTGTACCTCTTCCAATTCTTCTAATATACGTTTCAAATGTTTTGTAGACGATTTATGACGCAGTGGATGATGCATATAGACCAACGCACTTTGAACCCAGGATTCTTTCTCCCGATTTTCTGGTTCGTACAAGGATTCCATAAAGGCATCTCTGACAGAAACATCACTCGATACCGCAGGTAATAACCATTGGAAACGCTCCAATCGATCTGGATTTTTAATCTGCTCTTGCTGCGATTTTAAAATATCTGCAGACTTCTCATGTTCATACAAAGCCAATTGCAATGCCAATGAACTGTAATCATTTTCACTGAGGAACAAATTCGAAATCTGAAGTTCTTTTTGCCAGATATCATAAAGATTTTCTTGTCCTAATGTCGAATAGGCGATATTACGATACAAGCCAAATAACGTACGCTTGATATTTGCTGGCACATCGGAATTCAACAGTTTGAAAATTCGGTTTTCTGCATTTGATTGGACGGCTTTTCGTTGTTCAGGAGTTAAATAAGTCCAATACAATTTCTGAATTCGGCCCGAAATATAATTTGTAATTAACTCGTTTTTCTCCACTTCTAAAGCCTGTAAAAGAACTCGAAAAACCTCAATGGGTCTTACCACTCCATTCAATACATTTTCATACAGATTGATATACTGATATCCTCTAGATACCTCGTCTGTAATACCTGAATAGGTAACTAACTGATCTTTATATATTGGGAAAACGCCATAGCCGAATCCGTCGGTATTATACAATACTTGTCCAGGTGTAAATCCTTTGGTTGCCGAAGTAATATCAAAAGATTTTCCCATGTTCTTGATACCGATAATCTTTTCGTATCCGCGTTTATCCATCAATCGAATTGTAAAGGATTGCGTCCATACTTTATCGGATCCATCTTCTGCTTTTTGATGTAAGATAAACTTGGTAACCGCTCCTTTGTCATTGGTTTCGATCTCTTCATAAAATAC
>CAXQNQ010000210.1:0-18460 GCA_964225135.1 Mesoflavibacter profundi | reverse complement strand
TTTTCTCTTATATGGGTGTGGCATTGATTGCGCTCTACACGGGGATTGCGCGGACTACTTTTATTATAGTTGATACGGTCATTTTAGCTTTGGTCAATATAACCTTAAACTATGCCTTGATCTTTGGTAAGTGGGGCTTTGAAGCACAAGGAATAGCTGGTGCTGCTATGGCCAGTACGATTGCAGAGATTGTAGCCTTTGTGCTTTTTGTGGGCTACATGATTTTAGATAAAAAAATCAATTCACTCTTCCCAGACTGGCGCTCTTTTGTACCTAAACTACAACGATTTAAAGGCTTGGTCTCCATTTCTCTACCTATTGTAATGCAGAGTATCATTGGCTTAGGGGCTTGGTTGTTCTTTTTTGCCAAGGTGGAAAACCTGGGGGAACGGGAATTGGCAGAAACCAATTTGGTTCGACTGATTTATCTCATTCTCTCTGTACCAGCCTGGGGCTTCAGTTCTGGCATCAATACAATGGTATCTGGATTTATTGGTGCGCGAAAGCGGGTAGCGGTTATGCCTATTATTTTTAAGTCAGCCAAGCTATGTCTTGGTGTAACTTTATTACTGACTATACCTGTGGTACTTTTTCCAAAGTTCTTCCTTTTTCCGCTGTTAGGAGGACAGAATATGTCTTTATTTGATGATGCCCAGCCTGTCTTGAATATCTTAATCTTGGTATTAGCCAGCTTCTCCTTTGGTGCGGTGTTTTATAACGGTTTAACTGGTACTGGAGCCACTCGATTAGCCTTGATTATGCAATTTGTATTTGCCTGTGTTTACATTTTGTTGATTGAAGTGAGTATTACCTGGTTGGATGGAAATTTGGTATTGGCTTGGATTGCAGAGGCTGTGTATTGGGGGCTTATCTTATTGGGTTCTATTTGGTATATCAGAACCAAAAATTGGCATAAATTAAAGGTCTGACCTAATTCTCTAGGACAGACCTTCTAATCTATTTTAAAAAAGGCTTAGCCTTCTAATTTTTCAATATAGGTTTTGATTCGCTTACACGCTTCTATGATTTCTGCATCAGATGCCGCATAGGATATACGGATACAGCCGCTACAGCCAAAGGCAGAACCCGGCACAACAGCTACATGTGCTTCATTGAGAATGAATGTGCTGAAGTCCTCATCTGTTTCAATTTTTTTTCCTTGATAGGATTTGCCCAATAGGGCGGAGATATCCGGGAAAATATAGAAAGCTCCCGTAGGATGATTCACCTGCATACCATCAATTTGGCTCAGCAAGTCCATGATTAATTCCTTACGCTTCAAATAGGTAGCTTTCATTTTATTGGATGCATCCATAGGTGCTTCTAAGGCATAAGCTGCTGCTTTTTGCGCAAAGGCATTCGCACCTGAGGTCACCTGACCTTGAATCTTGATACAAGCTTTGGCTACCCATTCTGGAGCGCCGATGTATCCCAATCTCCAGCCAGTCATGGCATAACCCTTCGAAAATCCATTTACTGTAATGGTTCTATCTTTTAGATAAGGAATCGCACCAATACTAAAATGCTTATCTGTAAAGTTGATGTATTCATAAATTTCATCCGCTACCACTAAGATGTCTTCCCGGTCCTTGATGACTTCTGCTAAGGCTTCCAAGTCAGACTGTGTATACACAGAACCGGTTGGGTTACATGGAGAAGAGAATAAAATGAATCTAGTTTTATCGGTCAAAGCAGCCTGTAGCTGTGCTGGACTTGCTTTAAAATCTTGACTGATATCTGTTTCAATGATGATGGGCTTTGCACCAGATAGTCTAACTATCTCAAAGTAGGATACCCAATATGGTGCTAGGATAATGACCTCATCACCTGGATTTAGTAAGCTTAAACTCAGATTCGCTAAAGATTGTTTTGCCCCATTGGATACCACAATCTGATTTTCGCTGTAGTCCAAGTTATTATCTCGCTTAAACTTATTAGAGATAGCCTTTCTCAATTCTAGTAGACCCGGAACAGGTGTGTATTTGGTATAACCATCATCTAAAGCCTTTTTGGCTGCTTCTTTGATATGATCAGGTGTGTCAAAATCTGGTTCACCTAAACTTAAGCTAATCACTTCCTTACCTGCTGCTATTAAATCTCGAGCTAGGCCCGCCATCTTAAGGGTTGCAGATTCCTCCATGTTAAGTACTCTATCTGAGATTTTTTCTGTTGTTTTCATACAATAAGACTGTCTACAGCCATTGAATTTAGATATTATGGTTAATTATACGCAGATCCTTTGATACTCCTAGTCCTGCTAATCAAAGTCAGGCCAAATTAAGTAATATTTAGGGAGTAATTGAAAGTAAAAAGGTATAAAAAATTTTATCTTTCCCCTAAATTATCAAACAATGGGTACCACTAAAAAATCTAAACCAAGCGAAAGCAAGCGGAGTTCCTGGTTGCTTGGAGATCAAGTCCTGCCAACCCCAAATACCGATGAATCTAAAAGGCTTCGTCAAATATATTGGGGATCTTTGATAGCCATGGGCGTTTTTATGGTACTGCTGGCTATTAATAGTGGACTCAATGCCGATGAAGAATTTCAGTATGATTATTCCTCCAAATTGGTAGATTACTATAGTAGTATGGGGGCTGATGAAGCAGCGCTATACATTGAAAAAGGGAATATGCACTACTATGGTGGATTCTTTGATACTATCACGGGTTTTGTCAATAAAATATTGGGATTTGAGCAAACGGAAACGGGTTATCGAACTATTCGACACTTGTTTATGGCGCTTTTTGGTTGGTTAGCCATCTTCTTTACGGCTCAATTTAGTCGCTCTGTCGGAGGTCTTCGTGCCGCTTTAATCACTGCAATACTACTATTCCTATCGCCTAGATTCCTAGGTCATGCAATGATGAATCCAAAGGATATTCCTTTTGCTATGGGGAATATTATGGCGGTGTACTTTATGTTTCAGGCGTTTCGAACCTGGAATCAGATCTCTTGGAAAACGGTGGCTGGCATTGCTGGAGGTATTGGAATAGCCTTGGCCACTCGAGCAGGGGGTATTCTATTGCTGGCCTATATGGGCTTGTTTACGTTAGTTTTCTTGTTTGTATCCAATAGATTGAAAGGACAAAAATTGGAATGGGGTGCTTTGTTTAAAGGGCCTATCCTAAAGTTGGCTGTTGCTGCAGTTGGAGGATATGTGCTGGCCGTTATTTTCTGGCCATTTGCACTAAGTGCACCTATTGAGGGTCCAAAAGAAGCTTTGACGGAATTTTCTAAGTTAGGTATATCTATTCGTGTATTGTTTGGTGGCGCTAATATTATGTCTGATCAAACAGCAGTATCCTACGCTGCTCAATGGATTTTAATGACGATTCCGCCTGCGGTTATTCTGGGCTTCACTTTATCGTTAGGCTTTTATAAGAGTTTTGTTCAGAAGTATTCTTTTCTCGCTAGTTTCATGTTGGTTTTTTGTGCGCTATTTCCTGTGTTATATGTGATGTATAAAGATTCCACTTTACACGATGGATGGAGGCACTTGATTTTCATGTATCCAACACTGGTAGCAGTTGCTGCATTGAGTTTTGATTTATTACTAGATAAATTTCAAACCAATAAGACTTTAAGTATGGCGACGCTGGGTGTTTTGGTCTTACTGACTGTAAACCCTGCACGTTATATCGTAATGAACTACGATTACCCTTATACCTATTTCAATCTCTTAGTGGGTGGTGTGAATGGAGCCTTTGGGCAATATGAAACGGACTACTGGGGGGTCAGTGTTAAACAAGCTATTGAAGAAATGGATAAGCGGGGTTATTTCCCAGAAGGGGATACCGTTATGATCGTTTCTCATTTTTCATATAGTCTTCAAAAGTATATCCAGAACAAATACAATGGCCGGGTAAAAACAGGCTATGTTAGATATTATCAGCGTTATAATAAAGATTGGGATTATGGGATTTTCCCAACCAGATATATCGGGGCAGGATTATTGAATTCTGGTAACTGGCCAGATAGTCGTTCCCTCTTTACCATTGATGCAGATGGTATTCCGTTACTATCAGTTGACCAAGGAAGAGGTGCTATTTTTGCAGGTGAACGAGCACTAGCTGCTGCAGATTATGTCAATGCTGCTAAATATTATACAGAAGAGATACAGCAATTTCCAGATAACACCTTTGCACTTTTGGGTTTAACTCGAAGTAACTTAGCCTTGAATAATTGGGAAGATGCCATTAAGTATGCGGATGACTATATTCGATTAGTTCCAGATTATACGCAGGCCTATTTATTTAAAGGTAATGCAATGATGAATGCCGGACGATTATCTGAAGCCGTTCAGGTTTTCCAGTATATATTGCGTTTAGACCCAAATTATTTGGATGCGTATTACTACATGGCATATAGTTATCTAAGGATTGGTGATAATAATAATGCACTTGTTGCTATTCAGAATTTCATCAATAGAGCACCCAATAATGCTAATGGTTTCTTAATGGCTGCTGATATTTACAAGGCTATGGGTAATAATCAAGCGGCAAGTGATATGTTAGGTAGAGCAGCGAATTTAAGGTAGTACAATAGATGAATTATAAGTTATTATTTCCAACATATAGAAATAGATATTCCTTTATACGGAAGTGTTTGTCTAAGTATTCAAGCCAGTCATTCAACCAAGGCTTAAACTTGGGAACGGGAGAGGGGGACTATGACCCTATGATTGCCGCTGAGGTGAATCAACTTACTTCTTGTGATATTAATCCTAATGATGTAGCCTTTGCGCAGCAATTGAATCAACACGTGTCAAACGTGGACTATCGGGTAGAGAATGCACTTGATTTGAGCTTTGAGCAGGAGCGATTTGATTTGATCATTTCAGTAGATGTCATGGAACATGTAGGAGACCCAGAGCAAATGCTTAAAGAGATGTCGAGGGTGCTCCAAACAGATGGGTTGATATTTTTGACTTTCCCTCAGCTGCGTTTTCCTTTGACGTATGATCCAATTAATCGAATATTGGCCAGTTTAGGTAGTAAGAAACATATTTCACAAGGTGCCTATGCTTTTGGACATGAGTATTTAGTAGATGTTGACAAGGTATTGGAATGGGCCAAAGAATATAATTTAGAATTAGTAGAGAATATTGGTTTGAGTGGTTATTTGATAGGCTTATTGGAAATGTATTGGACGGGAATCATTCAGTCTATTTTCAAGAGTAACGCTAAGAATTTGAATAGTCCGGATGAATCAGTTAGTCAATTAAAGATGCGGCCGAGTTTGAAAGAGCCCGCTTTGGTAGGCTTAACTGATTTAATAATTGCATTAGATCGAAAATTATTCACAGGAAAATTGTATTCTGTGGGTAGAGGGTTGGTATTCCGTAAAAAATAATGATTAGACATGGAAGATAAGTTGAAGCATTTAAAAGGTTTACAAGAAGCGGCTAAGTTGGGTGGTGGACAAGAACGAATGGATAAGCAGCACCAAAAAGGTAAACTGACAGCTAGAGAGCGTATAGAATTGTTATTGGATCCAGGTTCTTTTGAAGAGATTGGTCAATTGGTGACCCATCGATCTACCGATTTTGGTATGGAAAATCAAAAGATTCTAGGGGATGGAGTGGTGACTGGTTATGGAACAGTAAATGGTAAGACTATTTATGTCTATGCACAAGACTTTACAGTCTTTGGGGGTTCACTTTCAGAGACGCATGCAGAGAAAATCTGTAGAATCTTGGATTTGGCGGTGAAAACAGGGAATCCTGTTGTAGGACTTAACGATTCCGGAGGGGCGAGGATACAAGAAGGGGTTTCATCACTGGGTGGATATGCGGATATTTTTTACAGAAATGTTCGTGCTTCAGGGGTAATTCCTCAAATATCTGCAATCATGGGACCTTGTGCAGGTGGAGCCGTATATTCTCCAGCCATTACTGACTTTATCTTGATGGTAGAGCAGTCTTCTTATATGTTTGTGACAGGTCCAAATGTAGTGAAGACCGTAACCAATGAGGAAGTTACATCTGAAGAGTTAGGAGGGGCGAGCACCCATGCTTCCAAGTCAGGTGTAACGCATTTAACAGCTAAAAATGATGTGCACTGTATAGAGCAAATTAAACGCTTGTTGAGCTATATTCCTCAAAACTGTGAAGAGCAGGCTTATGATTTGCCTTTTGAATTAGGAGAGGAGGGTCGACCGCAACTTCGAGATATAGTACCAGAAAATGCTAATCAGCCTTATGATATCAAAGATGTAATTGATGGGTTAGTAGACGAAGACTCTTTCTTCGAAGTACACGAACAGTATGCAGATAATATTGTGGTTGGATTTGCTCGAATGGGCGGTAGAAGTATTGGAATTGTAGGTAATCAGCCTATGAGTCTTGCTGGCGTTTTGGATGTAGAGAGCTCTAAAAAGGGTGCACGCTTTGTTCGCTTCTGTGATTGCTTCAATATTCCATTATTGGTGCTAGTTGATGTGCCGGGCTTCTTACCAGGTACTGATCAAGAGTGGAATGCCATTATTACAAACGGAGCAAAATTGCTGTATGCCTTTAGTGAAGCAACTGTTCCGAGGATTACTTTGATTACGCGTAAAGCTTATGGTGGTGCATATGATGTTATGAATTCTAAGCACATAGGTGCAGACTTTAATTATGCTTGGCCAAGTGCGGAGATTGCAGTAATGGGGGCCAAAGGGGCCGCTGAAATTATTTTTAGAAGAGATATTAAATCAGCAGATGATCCAGCAGCAAAATTAGCGGAGAAAGAAGCCGAGTATGCAGCAAAATTTGCGCATCCATATCGAGCAGCTTCACGTGGTTTTATTGATGAGGTGATTGATCCTGCTGATACTCGTAGGAAATTAATCAAAGCCTTTTTTATGCTAAAGCAAAAGGTGGATCACCTTCCGAAAAAGAAACACGGTAATATTCCACTTTAGTAAATAGGGGAGGACAAAAAAACAAGCTTTAAATAAATAAAGCCTGTTTTTTTATATCTACTGAAGGTGGATTCTTTTAATCATCAGCAATATCTGGTCGGGATAAACTTCCCCAGGTAGCTTCCAATATTTTGATTTTATCATCAGCACCAACTTGTCTGAGTATGTTGTAGGTGCTATTATACGCTGAATTCATAGCACCTACTACCCATCCATGGTGTACAGAGACACATTCTCCTGCAAAATGCAAGGAGCCATCAAACTCGGGTAGTAATAAGTCTGGATACATGTTTTTGAATTGTCCCGGTAGGTATAAAGCAAAAGCTCCTCCACCTGCAAATTCATCCCAGTACCAAGTCTTTGTAGTAACTTCAGGTTCATAGCCATCAAAATATTGATAGATATCGATTTCTGGGTATAAATGTTGTATAGCTTTAAGGCATTCATTTACGCGCTCTTCATCACTTAATACACCTAATCTTTTCGCATCTTGAGCCCAAATATAAATTTGAAGAACACCTTCTTTACCTTCATATCCATAAGAAGGGTAAACTACTTGTCTTGCAGGGTAGTCTGAAACTGCAAACCCCAAGCCACTATCCATTCGATTACCCAATTCTTGCCAGAACTGGTAATTAAATCGGATCATAGCTTTGAAAGCAGGCATATAATTCAATTCCCTTATGGCTGTAGCTTTAGAAAAAGATAATTGATCAAAAAAGCTGGTCTTGAATGCTCCATTGGTATAAGCCCCCATAGGTAGAGTAGTGATAACAAATGGATATTCTTTTTCAATAATGGTTGGATTACCTCCATCTTTTGCAGCTTGTTCTATTTCTAGAGTCATACCTCCATATCCCTCATACATCGAGGAATCATATGCTACATGGACTACTTTATGATTGAGATAAACGCGCTCTTTTGCTGTAGAAGGTGCTCCAATTTGTCGACGGCTCACAGTAGATTTTGGAACCGTGCTTGGTGCTTGTGCATCTGCCGTAAGGTTTGGTGGAGCATAACCGATCTGCCCATCAGAATCTGGTATCATTCCGAGCTGCATTTGAGCTACTTGCCCATCTTCTACTAAGACTCCTTTGTCTAAGTTTATTACTGCTTTACAAGCATCTGATAAATGTTGCATGCCTTTATCAACCGTAATCATGTACACATTTGGGTCCTCCGAATCGAATGGATTTCTACTTCCTCCCCAATCGTATTGTGCCATAACCATTTCCGTAAATGAGGTTGCAAACATACCAGTTCCCACATTAGTGGTTTCTAGATAACTATATACTTCATATGGTAAATGATCGGTTCTAGCACCCATATCAGGATCATAATATTCACCTAATTCTCCTAAAGTGAACTCATTCATGAGATAGGATTGCATAGAATAGTTATCATACTCCATCAATTTATCAAAACCTTCTTCAAAGGAATTCGTTAATTCATCCACGAATTGTCCAATAACTATTTCTAATATCTTATTTACTGGAAGATAAGTATCACCACTCTTTGATTCTACTGGAGTAACCCATACTTCCTTCAAATCCCCTCCAGACCCTATCCCGAAATTCAAATCATTTAAAGCAGCATCTTTAGCTTCAATGGGATAAGGCATATCGTTAAAGCGAAGCCTTTGCACTGGAGAGTTGAAGTAAAATTTTCGCCAATTAACAGCTAGGTCATTCATATTATTTCTTTCCAATACACTGTTGAGCGCCAAGGTCAAATGCTGCACGGGAATCATATCTCTAGAGAATTGAGGTATTCTCATTCCACCAATTTCACCATATAAACCCTTGGTCTCTGGATTGTTCTCATCATAGTCTTCAGAATACCAGGTTTTTAATCGTCCGCCCACTCGGTTGGTTTTCTCAAAGATGTCAAACTCGATATCTAGAGATTGAAGCATCAAGCCAGCATATAATCCAGCAACACCACCACCGATAATGCCAACTACAGGCTGATCACTGTCCCCAGTAAAATGAGCTTTTAAGTCTTCTTGAATGGCTTTTTCTTGTAGTCGTTTAAGTTCATCAGTATATTCCTCGCCATGATTTTCAATGACCCAATCTTCGTAAGCTTCTCTCAAGGTGAGTGATTCGCTTGGATCGGATGAATTTTTTTGGTCAGCGGTAGAAGTATCACAAGAAGTGATATACAAGCAGCCCACCAGGAATAACATAGTGTAACCTAATCTTTTCATAGTTAGTATATTTTATATGGTTCGTTGGTTTAATATAACACTTTTCCTTTATTGATTAATCAGGATAAGTTAATGGAATCAGTTATTTGTAGGATTAAATATTTATAAAATACCAGTTTGTGGATGACTCAAGTATAGAATAATTATAGTGGAGTAAACCTTGGGAAAGTAGGAGAAGGGGATAAATGATAAAAAAAAATATGTATTTTTATATGAAAGATTTTATCGCTTAGATAAGAATCGAATAGTCTCATGCGTTAGCAAAATAAAAATCCTATCTCTTATGTTGAAGCAATCGTTTTTATTGACTGGTTTATTTTTAATAATCATCTCTCCAGCTTTCGCTCAGCAAAAATCTGGGCAGAAACAAATTGGTATCACCGATAAAGCAGAAATTGAAAAGTTGATGATGGTATTGGAGGATATTGGTTCATCTTCCAAAGAACTTTTAAGGGAGCAAAGCTTGAAGAGTTATATGATGCCCAATCGTAAGGCCCATGAGAGCAAACGTTCTTATGCCTATGTTGTAGCCTCTTGCTTTGAGTTTTATGTCAATTTCAACTCTAATTTCAAGGTGAATCTATCTCCTGACTTTTTAGCTATTCAACATGGAGGTGAATATAAAGGACTTTTGACTGGACTAGTTCAAAAAGGAACGGTGAATGCAGCTGTATTTCCTTATGGTTCTGCTTATCTCAATGAAGCAGTACAATCTACTCAAGTATATCAAGCAGAGAATTTTCTGCATTTATTCCGTCCGGATATTGGTGTCCGTCAAAAGATTTTCGAATTGCGTAAAGCCTTGATGAGAGGAAATCCTGTAATGGTAGAGATTCAAGTAGACGAAGCCTTTATGAATTTGGCGCATACTGCTCAATGGTCTTATTCAGGGACTTCCAAAACCATTCAACCAATCATTGTTACCGGATATTCGGAAGATAAAAAGGCTTTTGAAGTGACTACAGTCTATGGAAATGAATGGGGAAGAGATGGATATGCTTGGATTACATACGATGATATGGGCAAATTAGCTAAGAATGCTTATGTTCTTGTGGTTCAGCGATAAAGATATTTTAGTAAAATACAAATGAAATGTAAGGCGCTTCCAAAATGGTTGCGCTTTTTTTTTATGTCATCTCAAAAACTAATTGAAAATTTTAATTAGGAATAAAAAACATATAAACATAAATTATGAATGTTTAATAACACCTCCCCAATCTCATTATAAGTTTTTCTACTTTTTGCTATCAGAAACCAACCAAACAAATTTTGTTACATCCCATTGATGTGACCAAGTACATTTTAACACCAAACAAATGACACAACGTTTACTGATAGTTACCTGTATCCTTCTTTGCAGTGTATGGACAAATGCACAGACGACAGGTTTCAAAAAAACACAAAAAAGCTTCGAGTTCGGGTGGTTTTCTGGAGTATCAAACTATTCTGGAGAATTAAGACAGTTGCGATTCGAAGTACAAAAAAGCGAATTCGCTACGGGTCTATTCTTTAGACGCAACTTCAGCGATAACTTTTCCTACAAGACACATGTTTATTACGGTAAAATTTCAGGATCTGATAGTGATTATCAGAGTTTGAATATTCACCAACGTAATTTAAGTTTCGAGACTGAAATAGTGGAGTGGGCGCACTTAATGGAGTTTAGTTTCATGAATTTCGGGACTCGTACTGAACGTATTGCTGCTCCATATATCTTTGGAGGCGTTTCAGGATTTTATTTTAATCCGAAAGCATACCATCAAGGCGAGTGGGTTGAATTACAACCACTAGGTACTGAAGGACAAGGTCGTCCGGGGTATGGTGAAAAATACGAACGCGTTCAAGTGGCTATTCCTTTTGGACTGGGATTCAATGTAAAAGTTGGGGACCAAAAAGATGTAGTCATCGGCTTTGAAGTAGGTTTCCATAAAACTTTTACCGATTATTTAGATGATGTAGGTGGGGTATATCCAGATCAAAAAGTATTTGGTGCTGATGACCTGGCTAGACAAATGTCTTACCGTGGTGCAGAATTACCGAATAGAACGATTGATGATTTCCCTACTGGACAAGCCAGAGGTAATGGAGATCACTTTGATTCGTTCTTCTTTGGTGGTATTAGCATCAGTAAACAATTCACACCTAGCAAAGGGAATAGAAGATCTAAAAAGAGTAAAGGGAAGAAGCTGATCCTATAAGGATTGTTATAATATATTTATATATTGTATTTGTATTCCTAATCTTTAAATGGTGCATTGATCAAATAGAAAGTATTCTATGCGATTGATTGCTTGTGTCTACTTTTTACTGCTTACGCAGTCACTACTTTTTGCTACCCGTTATTATGTAAGTCCAAATGGTTCTGGAGATGGGAGCTCATGGTTAGCTGCCAATAATAACCTTCAGAAAATCTTATTAGATGCCATGCCAGGTGATGAAATCTGGGTGGCTATAGGTATTTATACACCTACCGATTCGCTAGATCGTTCCGCAAGTTTTGTACTTCAAGAAGGTGTCCTTTTGTATGGTGGTTTCGTAGGGTATGAATCTAGTATCGACCAACGCGAGGTACAAGTCAACAAGAGTATTCTAAGCGGAGAAATAGGGGAGGCAGGGCCTGCAGATAATGTCTATACTATTTTGTTTTCTGAAAACTTGACTGATGCAACTTGCATTGATGGCTTTATTCTAAGTGGTGGTAATAGTGACCATGAATCCTTAGAAGAGGGCATAATTGAAACCTCTGGTGCTGCCTGGTACAACAGATATGATGGGCAAAATAATAAAGGATGGCCTATAGTTAAACACTTACACTTTGAGGATAACTTTGCCTACTATGGAGCTGCTATTTATGCGGACTTTAAACATTACAGTAATTTTTCCGTTGACTTTAATTTTTGTACCTTTTTTGATAATGAGGCCCTTTTCTATGGGGGTGCGTTTTGTATTGTCGGAGATTATGATGATCTTGGATATATACAGTTCTCGAATTGTGCTTTTATAGGCAACACGGCTATGTATGGAGGTGGACTATCTATAATCACGGAAGTAGAAAAGCCGCTTATTAGGATCGATAATTGTATATTTGAGGAGAATTTTGCGGATCAAAATGGAGGAGCCATTTATTGTCCGGGGAGAATGACCTCCAATCATGAGATAGAGCTAGTGGAGAATACTTTTGATAAGAACTTTCCACGAGACATAAATTAAATATTCGTTCAAACATATATTCCAAACTACTTTTTATTGAATGAATACTTTGGGCGCTTCGGCGCCCTTTTTTATGTATTGATTTTGGGTTTTGATAGCGGACTGTGCTATCTTATTCATTCATATGTATTCAATCGATCAGGCTAAAGAGGTATTAAAGCAATACTGGGGATTTGAGGATTTTAGAGTTCATCAAACACCCATTATTGAGGCTGTTTTACAGAAAAAAAACGGTCTAGCTATTCTTCCTACTGGAGGAGGGAAGTCCCTTTGCTATCAAGTGCCTGCACTGGTTCAAGAAGGGCTCTGCATAGTGATTTCTCCCCTGATTGCATTAATGCGCGACCAAGTAGACACCCTTCGGAAGAAAAATATAGTGGCCTATGCTATTTTTTCTGGAATGCCTGCGGTCGAAGTGGACCGAATCCTAGATAATTGTGTTTATGGTCAAGTGAAGTTGCTTTATGTATCACCAGAGCGATTGGCGACACCCATATTTCAGGAACGGTTTAAAAAGATGAAAATCAGTTTTATCGCTATTGATGAAGCCCATTGCATCTCTCAATGGGGACATGATTTTCGTCCTGCCTATCGGCACATAGCAGCGCATATTACTGAACAAAAACCTCAAATTTTTGCCTTCACTGCCACAGCAACTCCAGAGGTTCAGGCGGACATAAAAGAGTCCTTAGGTATAACTGAAGCAGAGACATACAAAGGAGATCTAATTCGAACCAATTTAGCCTATGTGGTTCGCAAAACAGGAGATAAATTAAGCGCAACAAGAAATATATTAGATAAAGTAAGTGGACCGGCTATTGTCTATGTGCGTAATAGAAGAAGAACTAAGGACTTTGCCCTTCGTTTAAGGGACATGAAGATTTCAGCGGTGTATTATCACGCAGGATTGTCTCCAGAGGATAGACAAAAGATGCAGCAACATTGGTTTGAGGGAAAAAGTAGGGTTATGGTTTGCACCAATGCCTTTGGAATGGGTATTGATAAAGGAGATGTAAGAACCGTAATACATATAGATGTTCCGGATAGTCCAGAGGCCTATTTTCAAGAAGCTGGACGAGCAGGTAGAGATGGAGAACCAGCCTATGCTGTGGTATTATACGCCGATGAGGATATCGAATTAATCACAGAACAACTCAAAAAGAAATACCCCAGCTTAAAAACGGTCAAAAGGGTATACGCAGCCATGGGCTCTTATTTACAGTTGGCTACAGGTTCCGGGCTGAATGAACACTTTAGTTTTGATATTGGTGATTTTTGCCGCAAGTTTGATTTAGATATTCTGGAAACTATTGGTGCCATCAAATTCCTTGAAATGCAAGGCTATATTGAAGTTCAAGAGCATGCCTTTCGCCAATCTTCTTTCCAGATTATTCAAACTAAGGAGGTCGTTTATGCCTATCAAATTGCACATAAAAAGATGGATGGTTTACTGAATGCTATGCTTAGGTTGCATGATGGTGCCTTTCATCAATTGGTGCAAGTCAAAGAAAAACAACTCGCTGACTTCCTTCAGATTTCTAAGGAGGCGCTGCGTAAAAAACTGCAGTTGCTACAACAAGAAGGAATGATCGAATATCATCCTCGACAAGATAAGCCTCAATTGTTTTTCCCGATGGCAAGATTGGCTGCAGAACAGCTACATTTTGATACGAAAAGCATCAATCAATTAGAAAAATCGGCCACTCATAGAGTAAAGTCAATAATTCAGTACTTACTAATCAAGGAATGCAGAACGAGTTATATGAAATATTACTTGGGGGAATCAGCTAACTCGGATTGTGGTGTTTGTGATAATTGTTTAGCTAAAAAGCATAAGTCGAATCGGTCGGAACAATACAAACAACTTGAAAATGAACTCATTACCCTCTTGCAAAAGAATAAAAAAGGGGTTACCATAGATGCATTAAAGTTAAAGTTTCCAGGAAGCCATACTTATGTCTTACTTCAAGATGTTGTAAAGGACTTAATGGATGAACACTGGGTATCCTATAAAGGCGGGAAATTATATTGGAATGACTAAAGCCCAACATATCACTTTAGTTGTCAGCACGGATCTGACTTACGATCAACGCATGCAGCGTATCAGTACTTCTTTGCAAAAAGGTGGCTACCAAGTGCTTTTAGTTGGACGAAAAAGACAATCTGCTCTGCCGCTCTCCAAAGCCATATATCAGCAAAAAAGAATCAGTACGATCATCGAAAAAGGGCCCATTTTTTATGCCTTGCTCAATATTCGCTTGTTTCTATTTCTATTGTTTAAACCTACAGATATCATTTGCGCTACAGATTTAGACACAGTTTTCGCAGTTGCTTTAGTAAAAAAGCTTCGTCCTAAAATAAAAATGGTATTTGATGCGCATGAATATTTTACGGAAGTACCTGAATTACAGGGAAGAAAAAGTATTCAAGCTATTTGGGCTAATATTGGAGCTTGGTCAGTACCAAAGGCCGATTTAGCCTATACCGTTGGTGAAGCACTAGCACAACGATTGAGTAAAAATTATGGGATGTCTTTTCATACCATTCGAAATCTGAGTGTTTCAAAAAATGGTTACCATCGTACTATGGATGCTTCTCGACCTTTTACCTTATACTACCAAGGAGCATTGAATGCTGGACGTGGTTTAGAAGCATTAATAGAGGCTATGGTTGATTTGTCCGATTGTATTTTACAATTAGCTGGGGAAGGGGACCTGAGTACAGCCTTGAAACATCAAGCACAAGCTCTAGGTGTACAAGATCGAGTTCAGTTTATAGGTTATGTGTTACCAAGTGCATTGGATCAGTATTTGTCAAAAGCTGACCTTGGACTTAACCTTTTAGATAATAATGGCCTATCCTACTATTACTCTTTGGCTAATAAGACCTTCGATTATATGCAATTTGGCTTACCCGCCATACATATGAACTTCCCAGAATATCGAAACCTTCAAGAAAAATGGAATTGCTTGTATTTAATGGATGAACTGGATGTTGATACTATTGTTCGCACGGTACGTGGCATACTTGCGGATCCTAGTAGCTATGCCAGCCACTCGACCAAAAGTTTAGAAGCTGCTCAGGTTCTAAACTGGGAAAAAGAGGAACAGGAATTATTAAGATTATTTCATCAACTGCAATAAAAAACCCGAGCTATTAACTCGGGTTTTTTATTAGAATCTGGCATTTATACCACCAATAACATTGAATCCAAAATTCTCGTATCCATTCCAACGTATTCGTTTGTTGTTGGCTAGATTATTAAGTTGTAGGAATACCCCAATATTATCCGAGAAGAAATAGTCGGCGCCTACGCTTAAGTCGAATAAGGCATTCAAATTATCCGCTTCTCCTAATTCATTGAGATAGGGGATACCATTTTCCATAAATAGATCCGCTTTTACTTGAAGATTATTATCCAAGCCTGTGTAGGTTACAAATCCATTCAAGGAGAATGTAGGCAAATGCCAAGGTTTTTCTGCTTGTGCTAAGGAATAGGTATTTAAGTCTACCGTACCTCCAAAACTGATACCATTGATTTCCTTGGTGTTAATCGTACCATTTATATTAAAAATGGTAGCGGTATCGTAAAGTACTTCAAAGGTTCTACGGAAGCCATTTTCTAAGTCTGGGTTTTCCAAAAATAAGGCTAAATCATTCGCTTGCTTGACACCTACTTGAGCATCATAGTTAACCACGCCAACACTTCCTTTTACCCCAGCATAAAAATTGTAAATACTGGTGTTTTGAATGTTGAATGTCGTATTAATAAAAGGATTGTATGTACTGGTATTATTGAGGTTGTTTTTATAAAGCGTACCGTCTGCTCCCGCAAATACAGTCAAGAAATCCAATATTTCGTAGGATACCGTTACATCAGGGAAAGGGAAAAAGACATCTTCTGATACGCCTAGACTAGCACCCACCTTTGCATTAAATACCGCACCTTGGAATAGGAAAGCAGGTTTAATGAAAAAGTTATGTAGATTTTGAATGATGGTATCTTAAAATCGCGTCAAATCTGTTTCTAGATCAACATTGAAATATGACTTTTCCTTGAACCACTTCTGTGCTTTTAAATTAAGCTTAAATCCAATTTCGCTACTAGAATAGTTATCGGTTAGACGATAGAAATCGAACCCCATACCGTAATTGAAATCTAGGACTGTCCTTTCGGCATTCTTAATAGAGGCTCCTACATCAAATTTGGTATAACGCTGCAATGCGTCTTCCTTATCAACAGTCAGGTCCTGAGTGGTATCTATAAAATTATATGCATAATAGTAGTAGTCTCTAGAATCTATACCAACATTAGCATCTGCTTGAAAACCTTGCTTAGCATAATAAGTGCCTTGAAGCTCTCCTGCAGTCTCTCTGAAGGATTGATTGTCCAGTTTTTTATTATTGCCATTCAGATGATCCACTTCTATACCTGCTATAAAATTTCTATTGACTGCTCCTCGATATTGAAGTTGGCCTAAAACTGCACTTGGAGTACCAGCCCCTAGTTTGGCCATGCCTTTATACTCTTTTTGCAATTTATCCATCTTATATGCTATCGGACGGATACTTGGCGCATCATATTCTTGATTTAATAGCTTTGAGGCTACTTCATAGCTCATGGCCATATTGGAAGTGTCTGGATCTGGAAATCTAGGTTGTAACTCTAGTTTCTGGGCATCCTTAAGTTTGGCTTCAAACTTAGTTTTTACTGTGATATCCTCGTTAACTTGTCCTGTTGCTTGGAAGGTATACATTCCAAATACTAAACACAGGTAGATATATTTTAAATTTTTCATGGTCTTGCTGTTTGGTCTGATTGGATTATTCACCTCCATCTCCATTATCAAATTGCATATCATCATTGGCTGATTCAACGCGATTATTCTCCTTGATTTTTTGCTGGACAAGCATCAGTTTTTCCTTAGCCGCTTGGTAATTGTCTTCATCGTTTTCACCTGCTACATAATTACTGATTATGGCTTGTAATGCACCTTCAGCATTATAGTAGTCGGCTCTAGAAATCGAGATGTCAGCTGTTAATAACAAGGCTTTTTCGATATAATAATAGTCAGCAGAATTATCGAAGATATTTTGAATCATTGCCTCAGCATTATCGTATTTCTTATCCTTGAAGTACATTTCAGCAATCAAGTACATGGCTTCGGAAGCATCTTCAGCACCTGGCGCATCTACTACTTCTTGGAAAGCTTGTAGAGCTGTTCCATGATCCCCATTTTCATAAGCCAATTTTCCTAAGTAATGCTGGGCTTTGATTTTATATCTTGATTCAGCATCCGGATTGTTTTTAAGTTGACGAGCCATGTCTGCCACTCCTTGTGTATTGTTGGTTTTATATGCGGCCACTAAACCATAACGCTGTGCCAAGGTTTTTAGATAATTGTTCAGGGTTACCTGATTCAATTGTTCTGCATGTCTAAAAGCTGCGCCAAAATCCTCATTATTATCATAGCTAATCAATAAACAAAGCTCAAGGGCTCTTTCCATATAGATTTCTTGATTCTCTGCAATAATCTCCGTCAAATCTCCATAAGCTTCATCGTATTGCTTACTAGAGTAGTAGGCCTCGGCACGTTCATAGCGCGCTTTCGATGCTCGGAATCCATTGGGATAATTACTTAAATAAAAGGTGTATTTATCTATCGCATCACTCCATTGCGCATTATCGTATTTGGCTTTAGCAACTAGATAGAAGTTTTCTTCCTCAATATTATTATCAATATCCATACCTGGTATAGATTTGATAAATTCATTATATGCACGCGCATCACCTTTGTTATCAATATAGATTTCCTTTAAAGCATCTTTTGCGATTAACGTTTCATCCTTACTTGGATTCAAACGGAATACAGCTTTATAATACTCAGCAGAATTATTCATATTACCCTGATTGAATGCAATCAGTCCCATTTTTAGGTAAGTTGATTTGATCCACTCCGACTTGGAACCGTAGTCTTCAACCAATTGACGAAGGGTTTTCATCGCCATTTGTTTATTATCAATTTCTTGATAGGTTTCCGCTAATGCAAACATGGCATCATCTGCATATTGCGATTTTGGATAATCTGTGAAGATTTCTTCTAACAATAAGATCTTATCCGTTGTATTTCCAAGTA
>CAXQNQ010000209.1:0-4195 GCA_964225135.1 Mesoflavibacter profundi | reverse complement strand
TATTGGCCGAGCTTGCGCACGACCCATAACTACCTTATATGCTTCTGCTACACTTATCATATCTATAATTAGCCGCCTATAGTAGACATACTTTCTCTATGCCCAATGTTAAATAGTTGTTTTTCTGCTTCAAAACCATCCTTAGCCTTATGTTTAAAGGCATCCTGAATAGCATTTAATATTTCTCTATCACTCGCACCGTTTCGCAATAAACCTTTTAAATCAAATACCCCAGAATCATAAAGACACGTTTTTAATTTACCCTGAGCGGTTATTCGCATCCTGTTGCATTGCCCACAAAAAGTTCTGGAAAAAGCTGGTATGATTCCTATACTTCCCTGGAATTGTTGCCAATGGTAAACTTGAGCTGTTGCTCCATGTGGAGCAGGCATAGTTTGAGGCGCACCAAAATATTTCGTTAATTCTCCCAAAATATCCTGACTACTCCATAAGGCTTGGCCAGATAATCCCGAACCTCCATTAAAGGGCATTTCTTCGATAAACCTAACTTGAATATTTCGAGTTTTGGCTAATTCGGCCATAGGCAAAATATCTTGTGTATTCTTACCAGCCATAACCACCATATTGACTTTTAATGGTATGGACATCTCTATAAGTCTATCCATCATCTTTTTCACCTGTTCCAATCCTGTTCTTCTAGTAATTTCATAAAAACGAGCTTCATCTAAAGTATCTAAGCTCAGATTAACTCCATCTATATTAATGTCTTGCAACAAGTCTAGATACTTATCTAACAGGGTTCCATTTGTAGTGATATGGATTTTTTCTAGTGAATCAATTTGTCGAAGGGACCTAAGAAAGTAATCGATATCCTTCTTTAAAAAAGGTTCTCCACCAGTAATTCGAATTTTCTTGACACCAGCAGCAGAGACGATGGAGACCAATCTAAGCATCTCTTCATAGGACAATAGCTCTTTCCTAGGAAGAAAATCTATTCCTTCTGCAGGCATACAATACTGACAGCGCAGGTTACACCGATCAGTAACTGCCAATCGAAGATAATTGATTCTTCTACCATGCCCATCTTTAATTCGAAGTCCATTCATTAAAACAAAATTACAAAAAAGGCAGGCACTCCAATACTAACGCTGTCATTATAGCGCTAAAAAAAGCCCCGAATATATTCGGAGCTCTGTATTCATTCATTAATCTTCTACGATAGCATCATCAATCAATTCGTTACCATCGCCATCATTATCCTTAAATCCGGGTAGTTTCCCTGTTTGATCTGGTCGATCTTTTTTATTCGTTTTATCAATAGTTATATCTTCTTCCTGTTTACCCGTATTGTGATAATCCCCATCTGCAAATCTGGAAGCTTTAGAGAAAAAATCGTCAAATCCGTCAAGCCCAGGTGTTTTTTTGATATTATCCAGCGCTTGATTACCCGTTTGATTCATTTGCTCCGCTTTCTTAGCCATCTCGTCTAATGCCCTTTGATGGTCTTCAGCTTTTTGTTTATTAACTGCTTCTTGTATTAAATCCTCTTTCTCCTTTTCTTTTTTGGCTTCTTCCTGAGCTTTCTCATAAAAGGATTTGCCTTGTTCTTTTAGTTTTTCACTGACTTCCTTAGCTTGATCCTTAAGAATTTCTCCAAACTCTAGCACTTTAGCGCCTAGGTTTTCAGCAACATCAGCCGCTTTATCGACTACCTTCCCACCTTTATCCATCACTTCCTTACCAACTTCTTCTGTAAAATCCATAGCCTTTTCTACATAGGGTTCTGCCGCTTTTTTGGCTTGGTCCACATAAGGTTGGGCCTGCTCTACGGCTTGGTAGATAGCCTCAGTCACTTGTTGAGTAGTAGACTTCTTGGTGGGTTCTTCCGGTGATTCCGCCTCTTGCTTGCTGCTAGGCTCTTGATCTGGGTTAGTAGTACTTTTCTGTACATCCTCCATTAAATGTTTAGCAGCGTCAACCGCATCTTTACCAGTTTGAACCATTTGTTCACCAAAATCTTTCATTTCCTGATTGACTTCTTTAGAAGCTTCCTGAATATTTTTGCCAGCTTCTTTCACCTTATTCTTTCCTATAGACTTGGCAGCCCATACGGCTTTTTTTATATCGTCAAATAAACCCATTGCAGTGTTTTTGATTTTTCAAATTACTTGATCTGAAGTTTTCTTCAAATTAAGTAATATTCACTAAATTCGACTGATTCAATAGACCAAGCCACCAAAAAATAGTATAAACACTAAAAATATGTTCACTAAAGAAACTTATACACAGAGAAGAAGCCGATTAGCCAAAGATCTTGGATCTGGATTGATTGTGCTACTAGGCAATAAAGACCTAGGGATGAATTATGCTGCAAATACGTATCCGTTTAGGCAAGATTCTACTTTTCTGTACTTCTTTGGTTTAGACAAACCAGGATTGGCAGCTATCATTGATGTGGACCAAAATAAAACCACTCTATTTGGGCACGATCCAGGTATTGATGATATTGTTTGGGAAGGTCCCATACCAGGTATAAAAGAACTTGCTGCGTCGTGTGGAGTAGAGTATACTGCAGCACCAGAATCATTGTCAGCTACTATTTTAAAAGCTAGGCAAAGTGGTCAATCTATACATCACCTACCTCCTTACCGCTTTGAAAATCAAATCATGTTAGCAGAAATGTTAGATATGCCTGTACGTGCTGTTAAAGAACGAGCTTCAGAGGCCTTAATTCGAGTAGTAATGGCACAGCGATCCATTAAATCAGCTGCTGAAATTGTAGAGATGACGGAGGCAGTAAATATTACAAGAGCCATGCATATTGCCGTCATGCAAGGTGCAAAAGCGGGCGTAAAAGAGGCCGAACTAGCTGGTTTGGCTCAACAAATAGCATACGCCCAGGGTAAGGGACTCGCTTATCCAGTCATATTAAGTAAAGATGGACAGACCCTTCATAATCATTATCATGGAAACACCCTTCAAGAGGGACAACTGGTATTAGGAGATTTTGGAGCTCAAAATAGCATGTATTATGCTGGAGATATTACAAGAACATGTCCAGTGTCCAGTTCTTTCACCTCCCTGCAAAAAGATATCTACAGTATTGTTTTAAAAGCAGAGGAAGATAGTATACGCGCTTGTAAGGCTAGTGTAAAATATAAAGATGTGCACCTTATGGCTGCAACTATCATTACTGAAGGCCTGCAACAAATAGGTTTAATGAAAGGAGATAGTGCAGCTGCGGTTGAACAAGGCGCACACGCCTTATTTTTTCCTCATGGCCTCGGGCATCATATAGGGCTAGATGTACATGATATGGAGGACTTAGGTGAAGATTTGCTAGGCTACGATGAAAACACTAAACGATCTAACCAATTTGGTACACGCTATTTGAGATTAGGAAAAGAACTGGAAGCTGGTAATGTTATCACAGTGGAGCCAGGGATATACTTTATACCTGAACTTATTGACCAATGGCGTTCAGAAGGTAAATTCAATGACTTCATCAACTATGAGCGATTAGATGCACTCAAATCCTTTGGAGGTATAAGAATTGAAGATAATATTCTTATCAGATAGGAAGACATTGTAATATTGGGAGATCCTATACCAAAGCAAATAGCAGATATTGAAACACTATAAATAAAAAAGCCCGGCTGTACAGTCGGGCTTTTTTATTTAGTTCCAGGAATTGGTATAGTAATATACATGCTGAGCAAAATCAGTCCATTTTACTTTACTGTACTTTTTTTGCAACTTCTTACAGTCCCCAAATAGCTGATCAAAATCTTTTTTGTAATCCTTCTTATAGAGTCTGTAAGCTACTTCGTCTCCTATTTTGATGTAATATGACTTCGAATCACCTCCAGTCATTTGAATACCACCAACACCTACACCGCCCGTTTCTGCAGCATATGGATCCATAAAGACCATAATCTCAGAGGCAAACGTAGGGTTAAGTACCTGCATGAGTAGGGTACGTTTTTTCTTTTTGGTTATCATCACCTCAGACTTCACAAAGTATCCATATCCTTTTTCTAAGATATCTGATTTAATATCTGTATTGGATGCTTTGTTCAAATTACCCACTGTTTCAGTCATCGCATTTAGCTTGGCCAAATCACTGAAAGGGATATACATTTCCTTGATATTATCCATTGGGATGGTCTCTTTCTCTCCTGCATCATTATTAATAACGACTTCCTCAATCAATCCTTTCTTGAATTTAATTCTG
>CAXQNQ010000208.1:0-4944 GCA_964225135.1 Mesoflavibacter profundi | reverse complement strand
AATAGAGCCATGCTCCTTGGGAAAAATATATACCTACATATACCAAATCAATGACCATCCAATACAACCAACTCTCCAAATTTTTACGAATAGTCATTATCGTAGCAGACAAGGCCAAACAGGTCGTGCTAGCATCTAAGAATGGAAGAGCAGCATCTGTATATTGACCAAAAAGATAACTGATTGGAATAGCTGCAAGCACAGACACTATAATATAACGCACATGACTTCGGGCCTTTAGTTTAGTAACCTGTATAGTGGTTCCTTCAGATTTGTTCCAGGCGATAATACCCCAAACCGCCATCCCAAAATAAATCAAATTCAATATACCATCACTGTACAGCTGATATAAAAAGAATCCACCATAGGCAATAGAAAGACTGGATATACCGCCAAACATCCAACAAAGACGTTTTCCACGGGCCGCGAGCACTACATATAGGATACCAGTTATTAATCCAATATAATCCGCTACGTGAAGCGCCTTTAATTCATTTAGTAATTGTTCCATGCCTTTTTACCTGAAATACAAACATAAAAAAAGCGGCTCGTAAGCCGCTTCTTTTTTATTTCTTTTCTTAGTCCTCTTTTACTTCTTTCACACCCTTTCGAACCAATTTACTTTCTTCGATTTTAATGGAAGTAGGTCCATCGGTAATTTGGAACTCTGTTCTACGATTCAAACGGTAAGCACTTTCCTGTTGCTCTTCAGTCTCAAGGCTTAGAATAAAGTCTTCCGTCAGCACTTGTCCTACAGGTAGGAAATCAAATTCCGCCGCTTCTTTTTCTGTAATCGTATACGGCTTAGACTCTCCTTCACCTAAAGCCTCAATTCTGTATTTTGCAATACCGCGTTCCACCAGCCAGTTTTTCGCCGAATTAGCTCTTCGCTGAGATAAATCATAATTATACTTAACCTCACCACGCTGATCCGTATGAGACAGTAATTCAATCTTCATATCTGCTTCACTATTCATCAATTCTAAGATAAATTCTAAATCACTTTCAGATTCTTTCAAAATCTTATCGTCGTTGAAATCATAAATGATATTTTGAAGAACAATAGGATTCTCAGTGGTGATCGTAATATAAATTGGCATTGGCTCTAAGAAAATATCTTCCATCCAATCCCTTGAATCGACCAAACCTGTGGTTTCGAGACTTAGAGTATCTGAAAAATAATCTGCTCTACTTACGATTACAGAATAAATCTTATCCAATTCTAACTCAGAAGAATAGTCATTCGCTTTAACATTAGATAGATTTTTTACCACTATAGGCTGTCCAGAAGTCATATCAACAAGCTGCAACTTGGTATCTAGCAGTGGTTCTCTTGTTTCTTCATCATATATTTTAGCCATCAAATTAGCTAAAATGATTTTATAACTAACATTATAAATGTCGTCACAACAAGTTCTTGAATTTACGGATTTAGAACCGGCACCTACTCTGTTAGACGTAAAGAATCCGCGGTATCCATCTGGAGTAATATTGTAGTATTGATCATCTACAGTACTATTCACTCCTAATCCCAAATTAGCAGGTACAGACCATCTTGATCCATTCCATTCAGATTGGAATACATCCATTCCACCTACACCTACATGACCATTTGAACTGAAATACAACATTCCATCTTGATAGAATGGTGTAATTTCATCTCCACTAGTGTTAATCTTTGGACCTAGAGAAATTGGATCTCCATAAACACCTCCACCAATATAGGTTGCATAATAGATATCCCATCCACCTTCTCCACCTTCCATATTGCTGCTGAAGAAGATAACCTCTTTACCAAACAACTCTCCTACAGCCGGATAATTGGCTAAATAATCTCCATTAATTCCGTTTACTTCCTCTGGAGCTGCCCATCCGTTACCAGATTTTTGGGACATATAAATTTTTGAGGAAGTCAAACCATTACCATTCAATTCCTGACGGGTAAAATAAAGTCTATTACCATCTCTAGAAATACTGATATTCGCTTGATATTTTCCAGTATTAATATGATCACCAAGGGCTTCAGGTTCTGCTAGTCCTTTCTCTGTACGCTTAGCGGTGAAAATTTTCACACCCGATAGTACCTTGTCCTCATCCTTCTTATCCTTTGCATCTTCATCGATAACCACTCGTGCATAGTAAATGACCTCGCCAGATGGATCCCATACAGCCGAATATTCAGAATATTTAGTATTTACTTTCTTTCCGGCATGTGTAACCGTACGGCCATCAACAGCAGTTGCATTCATCATGTAGTCACATCCTCTTAGTTCGATTTCAGCCAGTTCTTTAGCTTTTTCATCTGTGGTCAATTCAATGAATTTTTGTAATTGCTCTTTTGCTGTTGCAATGGCATCCTCGTCAATATCTTCAACATCTTGATTCATTCTTATTGCCTTCGCATACTTGAACCTAGCATCAATGAATTGATTGGTTTTATCCTTTCTCAATCCAGAACGATATCTCAAAACTGCACGCTTGTAATTTCTAGTCATCATATAAAGATCACCTAAAAAGATAGCTATCTCTGGATCTTTATCCTCTTCATAAGCGGCTTCTAACTGCTCAATAGCATTATCATATTCGAACTTTTCCACTTGCTCTTCGGCCAAGGCAATTCGCTTCTTAGGTGTCAAACGACCTGCAGCAGGTTGAGCGAAAGCTGAACCTAATATCAAAACTGAAAAGAATAGTGTTAATATATTTCTCATTGCTTTATTTATCTGCTTTGAATAATGATTAGCTTCAATTATAGTCTAGGACAGAAGATCTTACTTGGTAGTTCGATCTTTGGTTGAGAACTAATGATATAGTTGGCTGCCAATTCAAAGGCATATTTTTGATCTAGTGTTTTACCTAAGTAGATATCATATGCAAAGGCAACACGTAAAGCATCCTTTTCATAACCCAATAATAATTGAGGAGTAGGAATACCATTCAAATTGGTAAATCGATATCCTGCACCAATTTTAAGAACCTGATCTTTTATAGTCTCTGTCTCTTTATCTTTAAGATTCATCGCTAACCAAGCGTGTACATTATACTGATGCCAAACATTAGACAATTTTACAAAAGCTGTCGGCTCTAGATATAATTCATCTTTACGAAGTTCACGCCTCATCATGATATGACCACTAAAGAAGGTTGGAACAGTTGCACTTGCAATATCTGGATTAACCGGCTGATTACCACCAGTAGTATCTACTGGAGGATCTCCAATAGAACGTATAACAGCTCTGTTCGTCAGGCTATTAATATTGGACATACTAAATCCAGCTTCAAAAGATTCTTTACTATTGTTCTTGTTAGTTTTGAAAACTAAACCAGCATTGATTGTATTTTTTCCACCTGGCGTCGACTGACCTTGACCTTGGCCACCAATACCTCCAAGAGAAATATTTTTATACGGATCACTCGAGGAATCTATTGAACCAAAAGAATTGGATGATGCGTCATATGTATCTGCGATACTATACCCACTCAAATTAAAATCACCAAAGGTTTCTTGACCCCATTGTAGACCAACAGTAAAAACTCTTCTCGTCTTTTTATCACCAATATCAAAATGATACGCTGCGGATAAGTAATATCCAATCGTAGGTAAGTTCCCAATACCCGCTACATCTTTGTAGAAGATCGCTCCTATACCTACCCAATCATCTTTCTTTTTACGAAATCCGTTTAAGATGGGAGAATCAAAATAAGCAAACGGTGTTGTCACCTGACTAAAACCCCATTGCTCTCTATATAAACCACCTACTCTAAGGGTTCCTAAAAAGTCTCCGGACTTAGCTGGATTGACAAAAAGTGGATTCAATTCATAGAGTGTGGAGTTCACAACACTCTGTGTGTTACCTGCCATAAACCCTGCAAAGAAGAAAAACACAAATGCTTTAAGCAATTTCATATGGTAAATGTTTACTATGATCAGTATACTTTAGTGAGTGAATTGGAATGTTAACACAATCATATATCCTCCCAAAATGATAAATCTCAAAATATTGCTAAGTGAATTTAAGATTCTCGAAAAATAAGCTCTTTTCAATGGAATTCCATAAAAACACTGGCCCTTTTTTTAGACAAAGCTGTTAAAACGCTCGAACTGAATAAAATTAAGCAGATTCTAGGGATTCAAGTCGTTTCCCAATGCAAAATCGAATCGAATCGACATCTTGTTTCATCATACAATTAAAATGCCCCCATGGACATGCTTCAAATCCTATCTTAGAACAAGGTCTACAGCCCAAATCTTTCACCTCAAAGTGCTCTACTGAACCCTTACCATCCACTAAATAGGGATACATTCCAAATTCAGGAATTGTAGACCCCCATAGTACTATGATATCTTTCCCTAATGCTGCAGCTATATGCATCAAGCCAGTATCCGAGGTAATCACCAGATCACAAGTTTCAATTAATTGTGCAGATCCTTCTAAATTAGTATCTCCACAGCAATTTACAGCAGTCAACTTTTCCACCAAACGTTCAGCTGCCTTGTACTCATTTGGGCCCCCTAATAATAGAATTTCAGCATCTACCCTTTTCAAAACCCGTTCTAACAAGCTACTTGGAATCTGTTTGGTAGCGTGTGCGCCACCTAATACTACACCTATTCGACTACCCCGCTTGGGGTATTTTTGCTCTATTGCATCTTGGTGATTAAAAAAGAAATCTAAACCTGCACCATCATTCTGTACACCTAAAGATTCTATGACTTCAAACATCCTATCCACAATATGCTTTGCAGGCAATACATCTAAACCTAGATTTACTTTCAACCACTTGGGTACATTAATCTTATCTAAAGTATAAGTAGGCAGCTTCAATAATGATTGAATCTTTTTGGACCGGATATTCGCATGTAAATCAACTATAAATTGAAAATTGGCCTGTACAAGATCCTTCGGGTCCTGCTGTACCTCTTCTAAGGTCCAAACCTTTTTC
>CAXQNQ010000207.1:0-6006 GCA_964225135.1 Mesoflavibacter profundi | reverse complement strand
CCGTGGTTTCTGCTATGAATGGGTCTGCGCTGGGATTGGGCTTTGAGTTTGCTCTTGCTACACACTACAGACTCACTGTTGATCAGCCAGAAATTAGAATAGGATTACCTCAAACTAAATTAGGCTTAATACCAGGTAATGGAGGTCTGATTCGGTTGATGTGGACCTTAGGCATTGAGCAGGCTTTTAAAGTAGCGGAAGAGGCTAGATACTATAATGTGCACGAGGCAAAAGCAGTTGGGCTTGTAGATAAGATATTAGATTCAGAGGCTGAGATGATGGAGTATGCCAAGAAATGGATTATGGAAAATCCAAAGGGTATTCAACCTTGGGATAAAAAAGGAGGAGTGATTCCTGGGGGAAGTGCTCATGATCCCAAAGTAGCTTCTAAAATTGCAGAACTATCTGCTTACATTGCAAAAACCTACAAACAAAAATATCCTGCCATTCAAGTTGTACTCAATGTGCTTTCAGAAGGGTCCAAAGTACACTTCGAAACTGCATCGACTATAGAAACTAGATATTTTACGGAGTTATTAGTTTCAAAGACTTGTAAGAATATGATGAAGACCCTTTGGTTTGATGCGCACGAAATTTTTGCTGGGTGTAATCGACCAAAAGATATTCCCTCATTTAGACCTAAAACCATTGGAATAATTGGTGCAGGATTAATGGGTACTGCCATTGCTGTGGAGTGCTTGTTACATGGGATGCAAGTTATACTGAAAGATGTTTCGGAGACAATTGCGAAAAGAGGAGCGAAGCAAATCAAAGACCGCTTAATAGAATTGGTTGAGTTAGGCAAAATAACTGAATCTTACCGTATTGATTTAGAGCATGGATTACAAGCTACGGAGCAAGTAGCAGATTTCAAATCGTGTGATTTAATCATTGAATCTGTATTTGAAAATCAGAAATTAAAAAACGAAGTTGTTAGAGAAGCGGCTACACATTTAGCAGACCATGCTTTAATTGCTTCTAATACGGTATCTATTCCTATCACCAAATTGGCTAATAGCATAGAGCAATCGGATCGATTTATAGGGATTCATTTTCTCGCACCAGTTCATGAAAAAAGACTAGTGGAAATTGTTAAAGGTGAACATACGAGCGAGGAAACCGTTGCTAAAGCATTTGATTTTGTAAAAACAATAAAGAAATATCCAATCATTGTTAAAGATGGATGGGGATTCTATGCATCTCGGGTAAGAAATACCTATATCCTGGAAGGAATGAGTTTGCTCCAAGAAGGTTGTCCTCCTGCTATGGTTGAAAATGTGGCAAAAGCTACTGGTATGCCATTAGGACCATTGGAGTTAGCAGATCGATTGTCTTTAAATCTAGTGTTGACTTTTGAAAATCAGGCTGCAGAACTATATGGTCCAAAATATATACAGCATCCTGCCGTGCAAGTTATTCAAACAATGATGGATAATGGTAGAGCTGGAGGAAAAACAAACAAAGGATTTTATAATCAATCAGAGGAGGATCGATCTAAAAGGCTTTGGGATGGTATGAATCAATTCTTTAAACAAGATCTAGGATTTGATCCAGCAGATATAGAGGAAAGATTATTATTTGCACAAACTATAGAGGTGTTATGGTGTCTGCAAGAGGGGGTGATTTCTTCTGTTGAAGAAGCGAATTTGGGTTCCATTTATGGTTGGGGATTCCCAGCATTTAAGGGAGGAGCAGTTCAGTTTATCAATGACTATGGGATAGATAACTTTGTTGCAAGATGTGCTGAATTAGAAGATAAGTATGGACCAAGATTCTCCGTACCTTCTGTTTTACACCAATTAGAACTAGAAAAACCTATTATGGTGGATCTAGATTAATGATTAGAAGTATTACACATTATGGATTTTATAAAATACCAGCAATTATTTTTAAATGATCTTGAGGATACTACTTTCTTAGGGGCTCCCACTAATTTATATGAACCTTTTGATTACATCATGCACCTAGGAGGGAAGCGTTTGCGACCAACAGCATTATTAATGTCAACAGATGTGTTTGGTGGGGATATGAACCTAGCGAAGTCTGCCGCCATGGCTATTGAAGTCTTCCATAATTTCACCTTAGCTCATGATGATATCATGGATGAGGCACCCTTACGAAGGGGAAAAGCGACAGTGCACATGAAGTATGATGTCAATACAGCAATACTCTCAGGAGATTTAATGCTTATTGATAGTTATGATAGATTATTTGAATATGCCAAACATACGCACTTTGGAGAAATCCTAAGTTGTTTCAATGAAGCAGCACGTTTAGTTTGCCATGGTCAACAACTTGATGTGGACTTTGAAACTCGAATAACCGTAGAAGAGCAAGAATATCTTGCTATGATTGAGTGGAAAACAGCTGTATTATTTGCGGCAGGATTAAAGATTGGTGCATTATTGGCCAATGCTTCTATAGACTTAGCCAATAAGATTTATGCTTACGGGATAAATGTCGGACTGGCATTTCAAGTACAAGATGATATTTTGGATTCCTTTGGTGATCCTGAAAAGTTTGGAAAAAAGGTTGGAGGAGATATTCTTCAAGCTAAAAAGACGCTATTAGTGATCAAGACCTTGGAGAATCTGACTGGTGAGGATTTAGCTTCTTTTAAAGCAACCTTTAATGATCAAAATTTGGACGAGGATAAAAAAGTGGTTGCTATAAAAGACTACTTCAAAAATGCCGGAGCTTTAGCCTTTGCTGAAGAACTTAAGAATAAATACAAAAAACAAGCTGACCAAATGATTGACTCCATCATTGAACAAGGCTATCCGAAGGCAACTATTTTTAATGACCTGTCTGCCTATTTACTGGGCAGGGAATCCTAAAGCTCAAAAATAATTTTACCATTATACCATTCTTGCTCAATGATAGCATCTTGTTTGATGTAAAAATCAATAGCGGATTGATTCCAATCTAGAACTTGCCATTTAACTAGTTTACATTGTTGTTGTTTTGAAGTTTCAATAAATGCATCAAATAATAATTGACCTACACCCTTACGTCTGTGCTTCGTTTTTACAACGAAATCCTCCAAATACATCATTTTACCTTTCCAAGTTGAAAAAGTAGGGTAGAATAAGGCCATGCCTACGATTTCTTCTCCTGATTGCGCTACTAATACCTGAAATAAATCCTTTTTGAATTGCTCTCGATATTCATCTATTCCTCTGGTAAATGCAGCCTCTTCCTTTTCGAAAATGGCTAGCTCTCTCACCAGCTCATAAATAGCTGGTAAATCTACCTCTTCACCAGGTCTTACATTAATGTTGTTCATACGCACAATTTAATCACCTTAAAATAAAATTTGTATGGCTTTGATTGTAGTTTTTTTCAATTAATTTTGGCGTGCATTGGGGGAAGGAGAATGCGCTTGATTACAGGCTATTTGCAATGTGTTTTGTTGTTGATAACTTTTTTTCAACAATATTTGTCTGTTAACTAATTAAGTTATACCTTTGCACACGCAAAAAAGCAGGTTTTGTTGATTCAAAAATGCTCAGCCCCTTGAAATAAAAGGGAAAAGAAGAAATTGTTTAATTGATAATAAATAAGTGTAACAGATGCCAACTATTAACCAGTTAGTTCGCAAAGGGAGAAAGAAAGTCGTTGTGACAAGTAATTCTAGAGCTTTGGATTCATGTCCTCAGAAACGTGGAGTATGTACTCGTGTATATACAACGACTCCAAAGAAACCTAACTCTGCTTTGCGTAAGGTTGCTAAGGTGCGCTTGACCAACGGTATTGAGGTAATTGCCTACATTCCGGGAGAGGGACACAATCTACAAGAGCACTCTATCGTGCTAGTTCGTGGAGGTCGTGTAAAAGATCTACCGGGTGTGCGTTATACGATCGTACGTGGTGCCCTGGATACAGCAGGAGTTGCTGATAGACTTCAGAGTCGTTCCAAGTATGGTGCTAAACGTCCTAAGAATTAATATCTAAGGCAAGAGTAACAAATTAACGAATTATGTTTCACAGCGAAACCGCTAATCTTAAAAAGTAATGAGAAAAAGAAAGCCGAAAAAACGAATAATTACCCCGGATCCAGTGTATGGTGATCCAATGGTAACTCAGTTTGTAAATAATATGATGCTTGATGGAAAGAAATCCACAGCATTTAAAGTTTTTTACGATGCTATGGCTATCGTAAAAGAAAGATCTGAGCAGCCTGAACATGAAGTTTGGAAGAAAGGTCTTAATAATGTTATTCCTCAGGTGGAAGTGCGTTCAAGAAGAATTGGAGGTGCAACTTTCCAGATTCCTACTGAAATCCGTGCAAATCGTAAGATTTCAATTGGTATGAAGTGGATGATTCGTTTCGCGCGTCAGCGTAGTGGTAAAGGTATTGCTGAGAGATTAGCTGCTGAAATCATAGCTGCAAGCAAGAATGAGGGAGCTGCTGTAAAGCGTAAAGAAGATACGCATAAGATGGCAGAATCTAACAGAGCATTTGCTCACTTCAAAGTTTAATTATTTACCTAATTAATAAAATCCTTTAAGGTTAAATTATGGCTAAGGATCTTAAGTTCACCCGAAACATTGGTATCGCTGCTCACATTGATGCAGGTAAAACGACTACTACAGAGCGTGTCCTGTACTACACAGGTATATCTCACAAAATTGGTGAGGTACACGACGGTGCAGCAACAATGGATTGGATGGAGCAAGAGCAGGAGCGTGGTATTACTATTACTTCTGCTGCTACAAAAACTTCTTGGAAATGGAAGGATGATGAATACTCAATTAACATTATCGATACCCCTGGGCACGTTGACTTTACAGTTGAAGTTGAGCGTTCTCTTCGTGTATTAGATGGTGTGGTTGCACTTTTCTGTGCAGTATCAGGTGTTGAGCCTCAATCGGAGACGGTATGGCGTCAAGCTGACCGTTATAAAGTACCACGTATCGGTTTCGTTAATAAGATGGACCGTTCAGGTGCAGATTTCTTCAACGTAGTTAAAGACGTTAGAGAAAAATTAGGTGCAAATGCAATTCCTATGCAGGTGCCAATTGGTGCTGAGGAGACTTTCCGTGGAGTTGTTGACTTAGTAACTAATGAAGCTATCATCTGGAATGAGGAAGATAGAGGAATGACTTACGAGGTGATTGATATTCCTGCTGATTTAGTTGATGTTGTTGCTGAAAAAAGAGAGCTACTTTTGGAATCAGTTGCAGATTATGACGAATCTTTGATGGAGAAATTCTTCGAGGATCCAGATTCAATTTCAGCTGAAGAAATCCGCGAGGCTATTCGTAAAGCAGTTATTGATATGAGTATCACACCTATGTATTGTGGTACTGCATTCAAAAATAAAGGTGTTCAGGCAGTGTTGGATGCAGTTTGTGCTTTCCAGCCATCTCCAGTTGATATCGATGCAATCGAAGGTATAAATCCTAAAACTGATAAGCCTGAGTCTAGAAAACCTTCAGTTGAGGATCCATTTGCTGCTTTAGCATTTAAGATCGCTACCGATCCTTTCGTAGGTCGTTTGGCTTTCTTTAGAGTTTACTCTGGTTCACTTGATGCAGGTTCTTACATCTACAACTCTCGTTCAGGTAAGAAAGAGCGTATTTCAAGATTGTTCCAGATGCACTCAAATAAGCAGAATGCTATTGATCGTGTAGAAGCTGGTGATATTGCTGCAGGTGTTGGTTTCAAAGATTTAAGAACAGGTGATACATTGTGTGATTTAAATCACCCAATTGCCCTTGAATCTATGACTTTCCCTGATCCAGTAATCGGTATTGCTATCGAGCCTAAGACACAGAAAGATGTAGATAAGTTGGGTATGGCATTAGCTAAATTAGCTGAAGAAGATCCAACATTCAAAGTTCGCTTCGACGAGGAAACAAACCAAACGGTTATTTCTGGTATGGGTGAGCTTCACTTAGAGATTATTGTTGATCGTCTAAGAAGAGAATTCAAAGTAGAATGTAATCAAGGACAACCACAGGTGAACTACAAAGAGGCACTTACAACAATGGTTGATCACA
>CAXQNQ010000206.1:0-3162 GCA_964225135.1 Mesoflavibacter profundi | reverse complement strand
AAAATCCTATAAATCGAAGATCATTCCTTCCTCTGCCATTTGAAATCCTAATTCATTTAAGCTATCTAAAGCTGCGCCTTTTCTTAATAATGGATTCGTGTGATTCAAATGAATGAAAAATACTTTTTGTTTTTCCGTATCTGCTAGTTCACTCAATAAATCAATGGTTTCTTCCACAAAAGGATGTGGAATTTCAGACATATCTCTACCAGGAATCTCTCCATTTTGGTAGAAGGTCGCATCTAAAAACGCATAATCCACTTGGGCAATTTCTTCTTCTAAAGATTTGTCCCACCTTTCCCACTTATCAATGTCAGGAATAAATAATGCCTTTTTATTAGGACCATAGATTTTATAGCCCACCGTTTCACTGAACTCATCCCGATGGGGTACTAAAAAGGGTACTACACTTAACTCCTGACTCAAGCTTGAAATTTCCTCAGCAACTAAGTCGACAGCTTGGATATTTTGTAGGGTAAATAATTGAGACCAAGGTCCATTCGTCTCTAAATAAGTCTTCATGCGCGGCATCATGTACACCGGAATTTGATGCGCACCAACTGATTCTCTGCCTAAATACATCAAACCTGTATAATGCCCCATGTGTGCATGAGTAAGTAACACACCATCGGGTAGATCACCACAACTCGGGCAAGTGGATGCTAAAGCTTCCATTTGGTAGGGTAAATCTGGTGTAGCATCAATAATAAAAGATGATTCGGATGTTTTATCTACTAAACCCAAGCAACTAACCTTTGCTCCTTTGATTCCGCTTTCCCACAAGTCGCTGCAGCAGGATTTAGTGCAGGCCATCTGAGGATAACCCGCATCTTGAGCAATACCTAATACCGTCAAAAAAACAGCTGGTTGTTCTTCTTTTGTGGCTTGACAGGATACTAAACAAAAACATATGGCTAAGTAAATAATACTTGTACGCATGATCTTTTTTCTTAAAAATAAAAAAAGCCACGGAACATATCCGTGGCTAATTATAGAATAAAATCTATTTATTCATTTCTTAAACTTGTTCGAAAGCTTTTTCCAAATCGTGTATTAAATCCTCATGTGCTTCAACTCCTACAGATAATCGAACCATCTTATCTGTAATACCTAAAATCTGTTTTAATTCGGGGTCAACACCAGCATGAGTCATGGTAGCTGGATGCTGTGCAAGAGATTCAGTTGAACCTAAACTAACAGCCAGTTTTACCAGCTTAAGATGATTTAAGAATCTAAATGCCTCTGCTTCTCCTCCTTTAATATCAAAGGATAGCATGGCTCCTGCATCTTTACATTGTTCATCATAAATTCTTTTTTGCTCAGACCCTTCCTCTAAATCACCTAAATAGTATACCCTTTCAACTTTTGGATGTTCTTTTAAGTATTTAGCTACATGCGCTGCTGTATTACCTTGACGTTCCATCCTTATCTTCAATGTTTCTAAAGAACGCATCAACAACCAACCCGTATAAGGACTAGCCATATTCCCTAAGAATGTCCTTAGCACCTTAACTCTTCCAATAACTTCTGCAGAACCTGAGCAAGCCCCAGCAATTAGATCTGAATGGCCTCCGATATATTTAGTCGCTGAGTAGATCACAAGATCAGCGCCTAATTCCAAAGGATTCTGCCATAATGGTCCTAGATAAGTATTGTCTACCCCTACTATCACTTTTTTATCAGCTGAAGAATACTTTTTAGCTAATTCAACACAGCCTTTAATATCAATCAGATCATTAGTAGGATTAGCAGGAGTTTCAAGATAGATATATGCTAATTGGTCTGCTTTTCCTGATTCTTGAAGCATCTGCTCAATTTCCTCCATGGACTGTCCAGGATTAAATCCCATGACTTCAATGCCATATTTGGTCAATACATGCTTAATAAAGTGATCCGTACCACCATAAACAGGGTTTGAAAAGAGCAATAAATCACCTGGATTGAGAAACTCCATAAGAGCAGTAGAAATAGCGGACATCCCACTTTCAAATACAGCCGTATCCCCTGCATTATCCCATAGGGATAGTCTATTTTCTAGAATTTCTAAATCAGGATTATTCAAACGAGAATAAATCAGTCCCATTTCTTCAGACTCTTCCTTCTCCCTGATTCCATAGGCTACCTCAAAGAAAGCTTTTCCATCCTCGGCTTTTTGAAAAACAAAAGTTGATGTTTGAAAAATAGGGCACTTTACAGCTCCTTCGGATAATTCAGGCTTATAGCCATGAGACATCATCAAGCTCTCTGGCTTGAATTTCCAATTTTCCATTTTGATAGGTTCGATGTACAATAATAATTCAGTCTGAAGTACTTAAAAGCACTTGCTAAAAATCGCCACAAGGTAAGCAATCCAATAAATATTATGGGAGCTCAAAGCTAATTTTTGGCAATTCCTTGTTATATTATGATTACCTCCTTCAATCTTGATCATTTAAGACATCTTTTTACTTTGAATACAGTCTTTCGTTTGAATAAAAATCATATTTATGAAAAACCTTTTACTTGTTAACTTTTTGATGCTTTTATGCTTTGGGTTATCAGCACAAACGACACATTATGTAGACAACCAAGCGAGTGGAGCTAATGACGGAAGCTCTTGGTCCAACGCTTTTACCAACCTTCAAGATGCATTAACTAATGCAAATACAGGAGATAATATTTGGATCAAAAGTGGATTATATGTGCCAGAGGGTGCTGACACATTGAGTGCTGTATTTAGTATTGATAAACCATTATACATCTATGGTGGTTTTGCAGGGACAGAAACTGATTTAAGTCAACGACCATCAGATGGCAGTGCTATTACAGAACTCTCTGGAGATCGTAATGGGGATGATGATTTAAGTGATAATACCGTAAACCGCACTGATAACTCTAGACACGTAGTCTTTATTGATAGTTTAATGACCGTAGCCACACTTATGGATGGCCTAACCATTTCTCATGGTAACACCTCTAATTCAAGTGACTTATCCGACTATTTCACCAACGGTGGTGGTGTAGTTACCTTCTCTCCTGTAGCATTGAGCAATATCATTTTTGAATATAATTTTGGACGTGCAGGTGCAGGAGCTTCCTTTGTGGGCATAGGTACACAAGGTTCAGAGGCCAATGGATGTATTTTCAGAAATAATACAGCAACATCTCAATCTGCTGGATTAA
>CAXQNQ010000205.1:0-20746 GCA_964225135.1 Mesoflavibacter profundi | reverse complement strand
TTATGAAATTCATTCGGTCCGTATACATTGAAAAACTTAAATCCTGCCCAATATACATCGGAGTGATCTTGTTGTAACAACCACTTATCAAAGTCATTCTTTGAATCACCATAAGGATTTAATGGTTTCAATTCGTTAACAATGGCGTGACTATCCTTATACCCCAGTTCACCTAAACCATATGTAGCTGCGCTTGAGGCATACATAAATGGAATATTCTTTTTGTGACAAAACGCCCATAACTGTTTGGAGTATTCCAAGTTTAGTTGATCAAAAACCGCTTTTGACTTTTCAGTAGTATCTGTCCTCGCGCCAATATGATACACAAAGCTGATCCCATCATCAAATCGATCCAACCATTCAAATAATTCACTTCGATCTACTTGAGCAATAAATCCCTTATCCGTCAAATTTCTTTTACGGTCCGATCGATTAAATTGATCAGATAACACTAAATTTCTATGCCCTTCGTCATTCAACTTCCGAACCAAACAACTTCCAATAAATCCTGCTGCTCCAGTTACCAAGATCATCTTAGTGATATTATGCGTTTGAAAAACGCCTGAAAGGAATTCCTTTCAGGCGATATTTTATTTTTACTCCTCCATGTAAGTCTCCATTGGTGGACAAGTACAAATCAAGTTTCGATCACCTTGTGCATTGTCAACCCTTCTCACGGTAGGCCAGAATTTTTGTCCCCGAACATAATCCAGTGGATAAGCAGCTTTAGACCTAGAATATGGTAAGTTCCATTCATCTGCAGTTACTAAATCTAGACTATGTGGTGCATTGGCTAATACATTATCCTTTTCATCAGCATCTCCCCTAGCCACTTCATCAATTTCTTTTTTAATTTCCAACAAAGCGTCACAGAATCTATCCAACTCTGCTAAATCTTCACTCTCAGTTGGTTCAATCATGATTGTTCCTGCAACAGGGAAAGATAAGGTTGGTGCGTGGAATCCGTAATCCATCAATCGCTTAGCAACATCTTCTGCACTTACAAACACTTTAAATGGACGCAAATCAACTATCATTTCGTGAGCTGCTCTTCCATATTCTCCTGTATACAAAATAGGATATTCCTGCTCTAAACGAGCTTTGATATAATTCGCATTTAAAATAGCAATGCGGGTAGCCTCTAATAATCCTTCAGCGCCTAACATCTTGATATAACCATATGAAATCAAAAGTATGCTTGCTGATCCGAAAGGAGCTGCAGATACAGCTGTGGTTCCTTGCGCCCCTCCTGTTTCTACCCAAACATGCTTAGGCATAAATGGTGCCAAATGATCATTTACACAAATTGGGCCCATTCCAGGACCGCCACCACCATGTGGAATAGCAAAAGTCTTATGTAAGTTCAAGTGACATACGTCCGCACCAATGCGTGCAGGATTCGTTAAACCAACTTGAGCATTCATATTCGCACCATCCATATAAACCATTCCTCCACGCAAGTGAATATGATCACAAATCTCTCTAATAGAAGTTTCAAATACACCATGAGTAGAAGGATAGGTAACCATCAATGCGGCAAGATTATCCTGATGCTCATCTGCTTTAGCTTTTAAATCCGCTACGTCAATATTCCCTTGTTCATCACAAGCCACTACCACTACTTTCATGCCAGCCATTACTGCTGATGCAGGATTAGTACCATGCGCAGAAGAAGGAATAATAGCAATGTTACGGTGGGTATCCCCACGACTAATATGATACTCTCGGATAGCCATCAATCCAGCATATTCACCTTGAGCACCTGAATTAGGTTGCAAAGAACATGCAGTAAATCCAGTAACCTCACACAATGCCTGACTTAACTCATCTAAAATAATATGGTAACCTTCTACTTGATCCTTTGGAACAAATGGATGTATGGAAGAAAATGCTGGCCAAGAGACCGGAATCATTTCTGATGCAGCATTTAGCTTCATAGTACATGAACCTAAAGAAATCATAGAATGTGCTAATGACAAATCCTTATTTTCTAATGACTTCAGATATCGCATCAACCCTGATTCTGTATGATAAGTATTGAATACTGGGTGTGTCAAATAAGCAGAAGTTCTTTGATTATTAGCTGGATACTCAGATACACCTGAAAGGTCCCAATTTCTATTGACTTGCTGACCAGATACCGTTTCAAATACACCTAATAACTTATCTAAGTTTTCAGCAAAAGTAGTTTCATCCAAAGAAATCCTTACTTCACCTGAACCATAAAACAGATTTATTTCATGAGCTGATGCAATTGATTGAATCTGTGCGACTTGTTCTTGACTTACAGCAATTGAAATGGTATCAAAGAATAAGTCATGATTTAATTTGAAACCTAGTTTGTTCAATTTTTGAGCCAAACATACGGTTGAAGCATGTATTCTTTGAGCAATAGCTTTTAGTCCTTGCGGTCCATGATATACCGCATACATAGCAGCCATATTAGCCAATAATGCCTGAGCTGTACAAATATTAGAAGTTGCTTTTTCTCTACGAATATGTTGTTCACGTGTTTGTAGCGCCATACGTAATGCAGGATTTCCATCTTTATCAGTAGAAACTCCTATGATACGTCCTGGAATTACACGTTTATATTTTTCTTCTGTTGCAAAATAAGCAGCATGTGGTCCGCCAAAGCCCATAGGTACACCCAATCGCTGCGTATTACCCACAACGGCATTTGCTCCCCAAGCACCTGGCTCTTTTAATAGGGTTAAACTCAGTAAATCAGCACAAGCAATGATATATACTTCCTGCTCTTTCATACGCTGTACAAAAGCTTCCGGTATAGTAGCATCCCCACCTTTACCAGGATATTGCAGAACCACTGCAAAAGTGTGTTCATTAGCTTCGTATTGATTATAATCACCAACGACTACTTTAACACCTAAAGGCACCGCACGAGTTAAAATAACATCTGTAGTTTGCTCAAAAACCTGCTGATCGACAAAGATTTCATTGAACTCATTGGTTTTAGAGCGCTTATTCTTTTGAGAAAAGAACATGCTCATAGCTTCTGCCGCTGCAGTTCCCTCATCCAACAAAGAAGCATTTGCAATGGGCAAACCCGTTAAATCAGACACTAGAGTCTGGAAATTTAATAAAGACTCTAGTCTTCCTTGTGCAATTTCAGCCTGGTAAGGCGTATACTGCGTATACCAACCTGGATTTTCAAACAGATTTCTAAGAATAGGAGCTGGAGTAATAGTTCCATAATATCCCATTCCGATATAATTATCATATATCTTATTCTTATCAGCTACGGCTTTGAGTTTATTTAAATATTCAAACTCTGACTCTGCTTCTGGCAGATTTAATGGCTGTTCCAATCGAATATTGGCAGGAACAGTTTCATCAATCAATTGATCCAAACTCTCAACACCAATGGTTTGAAGCATGTGCTTCAAGTCTGTGTCTTTACTTACACCGTTGTGGCGATTTGCAAAAATATCTGTTGATTTAATTGTGCTCATATTTAAGCCATAAGTTTTTATTGATCAGAATATCTGTTCAACAGGATTAAAGATATATTTATTTCAAACTTCCTATCATGTCTTCAGGTCTAACCCACTCATCAAACTGTTCAGCAGTCAATAAGCCAAGGCTGATAGCTGCCTCTTTCAAAGTGGTTCCTTCTTTGTATGCTTTTTTCGCTATGGAAGCTGCATTATCATAACCAATTTTTGTATTCAAGGCTGTGACTAACATTAATGAATTATTCAAATGTTCGTTTATACGCGCTTGATTCGGTTCCAAACCAGCCACGCAATTATCATTAAAACTCACACAAGCATCACCAATTAATTGTGCCGAAACCAAGAAATTATAAATCATTACTGGCTTAAAAACATTAAGCTCAAAATGACCATTCATACCTCCCACATTAATAGCCACATCATTTCCTAAAACTTGTGCCATAGCCATGGTAATAGCTTCCGATTGTGTAGGATTTACCTTTCCGGGCATAATAGAAGATCCTGGTTCGTTAGCAGGAATGATCAGTTCACCAATCCCTGAACGAGGCCCAGAGGATAGCATACGAATATCGTTACCAATCTTCATAAGCGAACAGGCTACTGTTTTTAAAGCTCCATGCGCCTCAACGATGGCATCATGCGCTGCTAAAGCTTCAAACTTATTCTCCGCTGTAACAAAAGGTAATCCCGTAAACGCTGCAATTTTTTCTGCTACCATAACATCATACCCTTGGGGCATATTTAAACCAGTACCCACTGCAGTACCCCCTAAAGCCAATTCAGACAAATGTGGCAATGTATTTTTGATAGCTCGAATGCCATGATCTATTTGTGAAACATAACCCGAAAGTTCTTGCCCAACTGTAACTGGAGTGGCATCCATAAAATGGGTTCTACCAATCTTTACTACATCTTTATAAGCTGTAGCTTTCTCAGCTAAAGTGTCACGCAATTTAACCAATCCAGGCAAGGTCACTTCAACTACCTTTTTGTAGGCAGCAATATGCATGGCAGTTGGAAAAGTATCATTAGAAGATTGAGACTTATTGACATCATCGTTCGGGTGCAATACCTTCTCCGTATCAGTCAACGCACCACCCTGGATCACATGACCGCGGTTAGCAATCACCTCATTTACATTCATATTGGATTGAGTACCAGAACCTGTTTGCCATACTACAAGTGGAAATTGATCTTGAAGTTGACCTGCAAGAATTTCATCACAAACCTTTGAGATTAAATCTCTTTTAGCTTCAGGTAAAACGCCTAATGCTGTATTCGTGTGAGCAGCAGCTTTTTTGAGGTATGCAAAGCCTTCAATAACTTCTTTGGGCATTTGTTGCCCCCCTATTTTAAAGTTCATAATGGAACGTTGGGTCTGAGCAGCCCAATATTTTTCCGCTGGTACTTCTATAATCCCAATACTATCTTTCTCTTGTCTGAAGCTCATCTACGATTTAGTTTATTCTAAGGCAAAATTAATCTTTTGCCTCCGAAGTACAAAAGAATAGATTCAGGATTATAGCAGATAAATTAACATTCAGATTTTTTGACAAAATTAAGAGATAGGAAAAGGAATACCTTTGATTGTAAATACTACTAATAACAGAAACTTTTTAGTTTTGCATATGTTTCTTTATTGGAAACAACCTATCATTAACCGAACAAAATTAGAAGATCATGACATTTCAATTACCTGATTTACCTTACGCATACGATGCAATAGAGCCAAATATCGATGCGCGCACTATGGAAATTCATCACGGGAAACATCATAATGGATACACTACCAAGCTAAATGCTGCGATTGCTGGTACTAATCTTGAAGGAAAAAGTATAGAAGAAATTCTAGCGAATGTATCTTCTGCAGGAGCAGGAGTAAGAAATAACGGTGGTGGATACTATAACCATTGCTTATTTTGGGAAGTAATGTCTCCAAATGGAGGTGGAGAAGCAACTGGCGCAGTTGGAGAGGCAATTACCAAAACTTTTGGATCATTTGATGCCTTTAAAGATGCTTTCTCAAGCGCTGCTGCTACACAATTTGGCTCAGGCTGGGCTTGGTTGTGTGTTAAAGCCGATGGAGAACTATGTGTGTGTTCCACAGCAAATCAAGATAACCCCATGATGGACAATGCAGATTGCCCAGGAACTCCAATCTTAGGCTTGGATGTATGGGAACATGCTTATTATTTGAATTACCAAAACAGAAGACCAGATTATATTGAAGCATTTTTCAACGTAATCAATTGGGATGCCGTTAATGCAAAATATGCTGCTGCCAAGTAAATTAATCAGCAGTTAAAGTCAGTTAAAAAAAGCATAAGGGCGAAACCTTATGCTTTTTTTTGAACTTAAAACCACAAATTAAGGTTTGTAAAATATATGACTAGTGAATAAATAGTTTTGTAAAAGGAACTACTATTTACTTGTACCTCAAGGACATATATTATGATAAACAAAAATTAATCCCATGGTAATAGCAGGAATCTTGTTATTCGTATTAGTATTACTGCGCTATGAAGTTATCTCTAAAGCGTAAAGAAAAAAGGCTCAGATAATTCTGAGCCTTTTTTTATTGCTTAACTGCCTGGTACATCGTTTGAATCTCCTCTAAATCGAAGGTCCCAATTAAGCCTGATTGAAAAATAAATTCCTTGTCATTCTGTAGAATCAAATAGCGGAATCCATAATTCACAAAGGTGGAGTCTACTTTATTCTCATATATAAAGCCACTTTCATCAGATTCTACCATTTTTGAGAAATAGGTTCCACTTTCTACCATACTCTTTTGTTCTTGCATAAACCTGCTAAAATCATTATCAGCAGCATCCTGAATTTGCACTAATACATCATAAGAACTTCCATACTTCAGTTCTATGTCCGTTGAAACCAGATTGTCTTCATCTGTTATAACGACACTATCAGGAGCCATGATCTTAAATGGAGCACCATATTTCATTAAATCGGTTTCTACAAGATTCAATTGCTCCCCATCCGTGCTACAGCTAAATAGATATATTGTAAAAGCAAGAAAAAGTAAATTTCTTAAAGACTTCATTTTTGGTAATTTTATTCCAACAAAAATAACACCTCCTCGATTAGAATAGAAAAAATAACTCCAATTTTTAATGGGTTATTTGATTTATTAAATAAATTTTAAAAATATACTTTATAAAAAAATGTAATAAGATATACAATTTTTCCTCGCCCAATCCGTGCATCATTTATATTTTTCATATATATTGAAGTATAGTTTTGAAAAAAATAATAACCACCCCTCTGGTTTATTAATACAAACACATCAAATACTTAGGAAAACAATATACCCCTCAAGTATTGCTAGATAGCTCATCTCTACACCTTTTGTTTCGTATTATTAAATAAACCCGGCATGGCAAATTCAACACAAAAATCGTTGAAGCATAGTCATTTAATTACCAATGTCAACCTAGAGGCTAGTAACAAAAATCTTGGGGGTAATGAAGACTGGCTTGAACCTTAGACCTAAAAAGGCTGGATATTTATCCAGCCTTTTTTAATTGCTCTAACAACCAAGTTTTACCTTGGGTATTTGAATTGGAAATAGTACCACGTAGCTTATCCAAATCCTTGCTATCGTATCTATTCCAAGGATAAATCTTCATCAATTGTTTAGTGAATCTAACAAAATCCAAGTAACTAGCTTTCTTATTAGCAGAGAGTTCTTCATTCCGCCTAAGGAATACAGAGAATGAATCTAGAAAGGATTCCAGTAATTCATAAGCAGTCCAACCACCGGATATATTCTTCTCAAAGTAGATTTTCACAAACAAAAATCGCCATTGGATTTTATAACGAATATCGAAGTGTTTGTTTGCACCATTTAACCAATCAATCGCTTCATCATACTGCTTCAGATTATAACTAATTATTGCCTTACAATATTGAACAGCTGTCAACCGTATATTTGCACCTAAATATTGCTGATAGTCTTCTATAAAATTATTAGCATATTCAAATTTCCCTGCTTTAATTGCAGCAATCACGATGTTGTTAAAGGTTGAATCAGATAATTGGCCATTATATATAAGAATCCCCTTTTCTAGTGCAGAATCGTATAATTTCATCATTTCTGCATAAGAGAAACCTTCCAGGTTTAAATTGATTGATTTGACACAATAATTAGCCAAACAAATGAATATATTCTTTAAGTCTCCTACACTCAACATCTCCACATTTGCAAAGAATAGGTCTGCTACCTTATTGAATAAGACACAATCGCCCGATGTCTTTTGAAGTGCGATTAATTCTAAATAGATTTTGAAGCCAATATGAACTTTACTAAATTCTTTAGCACTAAGCTCCATAATCTCATCATTGAATTTTGGAACAAATTCTGCAGTGAGAAATTCCCTTTTCGACTGTGTAAAGGTCATCAATCGCAATTTGGAAAAGGCGAAGTCCATATCTAGATGCTCCATGATATCCATTAAGACCTCATTTTCCTCATCTTTTTTCTTTCCTATATATTCTGGATGGAATAGTAAGCGCTCGCCCAAATCTGCTATTTCCCTGTATTTATTAGGCCCTTTAACCTTACCATCTTTTAATGCCTCTGAATTTCGTTTGAGCTCTTTATAAAACAACCCATAAAATCCAGGAGAATCATAGGCATTGATAAGCACTCTTTTTTGAAGTGCCTCATTATTATTAAGGGTTTCAATTTTTAGGAATAGCTCCAACTTTTTATTTAAATCAGATAAATAATCCGTAATCCGCTTACGATTATAAGCTGTACCAGGAAAAAGGAAAGCGTCCATGCGCTCTTTGGTAAGCTCTTTGTGCTCAAATTCAGGGAAAAACTTATAGAGGTATTCGGCAAAAGAAGTCAGCTTGTTATTAGTATTTAAATAAGGAGACTGAAGTAATTTCAAAAATTGCTTGTAGTCCTTTTTGCTGAGCAACCCTAATACCTTAAATACCTTTGGCATACTCTTTATACCATGATCTGGCAGATCTGAAATAAGATAATTCACAAGGCATCATTTTAGTGACCAATAGATTTAATTATCAAACAACACATTACACATATTAATTCCATTAAAGTAAATTTTTTGAAGGGGCAATAAATCTACTCTAAGTCCTATAAATACTCATACAGATAAAATAATTGAGTAAAAATCTACTCGGCGGATAATTGTATTTGTAGAATCATGAATCTGATCAAGCATTTATTTTTGAGTTAGATTCAAAATCGATAGGCAAGCACATCAAGTAAATCACTTAAAGTCAAATACTTACAATTAAGAAACCTAAAAAATACAATCGGCAATATTCTCTAATGTATTTCGCCGACTCTTATCATTACGACTAAAAAAACAACTAATAAAAATTTAAGGGTTTAAACAAGTAAAACAGTTGCTTATGATTGCCACCAGAGGTGGCAATTTTTTTTGTCTATCTAATTACAAAATCTAAATAGGCGATATTCCTAATAAGATATGAACTAAGGCAGTATATATTTATACAATTTACAAATGATTTCAGCCCTGATTATAGGATTGATTTATCAAGAAGAAAATTAGATCTTATTATCAAACAAAACACAATTTCATGGATTGTCACCTCTGGGGGGAAGTGACAATCCTATTTTTTTGGTGGAGCACCCATTCCTACCCTATGCTATATAACACCATCTTAAAATAAGCGCAATATTCTACTACCTAATAAGGAATAGATGTACTAAAACTGATGTCATCGGTAGGTTCAATGATGAAGTAAAAGGGCCTATTTGTTTATATATTAAACTTTTTTTATATGAATTTCGATTATTTTCAAGGGGCAATAATTATACTAAAGCCAAGCAATAGCATATATTATACATATAAAAAGCTGAAAATATAAAAGGGCAATCGTTTTAAATTGCCTTTTTATACATATAAAATTACTCCCATCTTTACTTCAGATAATGATAAGAGATTAAAGATATTAACAAGTAGAACAGTTGCTTTTTTTTAAGATTGTCACACAAGGGGGAGTGACAATCTTTTTTTTTGCCCATTAAAAAAGCGTCCCAGTAATCAAATTAAACTTTTTTTATATGTATTTCGATTATTTTCAAGGGGCAATCATGATCCCAAAATCAAGCAATAGCTCAAATTTTAAATATATAAACTGAAAATACAAAAGGGCAATCGTTTTAAATTGCCTTTTTATACATATAAAATTACTCCCATCTTTACTTCAGATAATGATAAGAGATTAAAGATATTAACAAGTAGAACAGTTGCTTTTTTTAAGATTGTCACACAAGGGGGAGTGACAATCTTTTTTTTTGCCATTAAAAAAAGCCCCCAAACTTGGAGGCTCAAACAATTATCCTGGTATAAATAAATGATTCCTATTCATAAATTCTTCATCACTTTTGCACACGCCACATCCCTTAACCAAAAGAATTTCATAGACAATAATGTTGCAGATTAAAAAAGTTACACAAATACCACCAAAAAATTTCCTTTAGATGTAATTTTGCGTTCTTAGAATATCTATTTGCTTTATATTTGCTGCATGAATAATATAAGAAACTTTTGTGTTATCGCTCATATTGACCACGGAAAGAGTACACTTTCTGATCGGCTTTTAGAGTTTACACAAACTATATCAGAAAGAGATATGAAAAATCAAACTCTTGATGATATGGATTTGGAGAGAGAGAGAGGAATTACAATTAAGAGTAAAGCCATTCAATTAAACTATGACCATCTTGATGGTGAAGCTTATACTTTTAATTTAATTGACACGCCGGGACACGTTGACTTTTCATATGAAGTTTCCAGATCGATAGCTGCCTGTGAAGGAGCTTTACTACTAGTAGATGCTTCCCAAGGTATACAAGCTCAAACTATCTCTAATCTTTATCTAGCCATTGATAATGATTTAGAAATCATACCAATCTTGAATAAAGTAGATATGGAATCTGCTATGATTGAAGAAGTTTCTGATCAAATTATTGATTTGATTGGTTGTGAGCGTGAAGAAATCATACATGCAAGTGGTAAGACAGGTATAGGTATACAAGATATCATGACTGCAATTGTAAACAGAATTCCAGCACCAAAAGGTGATACAGAAGCTCCGCTACAAGCGCTTATTTTTGATTCTGTTTTTAATCCATACAGAGGAGTTATAGCCTACTTTAGAATATTAAATGGCCAAATCAATAAAGGAGCCAAAATTCACTTTATCAATACGGCCAAAACATATTCTGCCGAGGACGTAGGAGTATTAGGCATGGACTTAATACCCAAGAAGCAACTTTCAGCAGGGAATGTGGGCTATGTTGTTTCTGGAATTAAAAATTCTGTAGAAATTAAAGTTGGGGATACTATTACACTAGATGCTAATAAATCAGAACCTATTTTAGGTTTCGAAGATGTGAAACCAATGGTATTTGCAGGTATCTTCCCTATTGATAATGATGACTTTGAGCAGTTAAGAGAAAGTCTAGAGAAACTACAATTAAATGATGCTTCCTTAACTTTTGAGCCTGAAACCTCAGCTGCCTTAGGTTTTGGATTTAGATGTGGATTCTTGGGTATGTTACACTTGGAGATTATCCAAGAGCGTCTGTCCAGAGAATTTGATATGGAGGTTATTACTACGGTACCAAACGTAAGTTATTACGCTAACTTAATTAAGGGCGAAAGAATATTGGTAAATACGCCATCAGATCTTCCTGAAACATCTATTTTAAGATCAGTAGAAGAACCCTTCATTGCAGCGCAAATCATTACCAAACCAGAATACATTGGTGCGATTATGAATTTGTGTATGGAAAAAAGAGGTATTCTAAAAAGGCAAACTTATCTAACTCAAGAACGTGTGGAGTTAACCTTTGATATGCCTCTAGCGGAGATAGTCTTCGACTTCTATGACAATTTAAAGTCCATTACTAGAGGATACGCTTCTTTTGACTACCACCCTATTGAATATAGAGAGTCTAATTTAGTTAAACTAGATATACTTTTAAATGGTGATGCCGTTGATGCACTTTCAGCATTGGTACACCGAGAAAAAGCTGAAGCTTTTGGTAGAAGAATTTGTAAACGATTAAAGGAATTACTACCTAGACAACAATTCTTAATAGCTATACAAGCAGCTATTGGTGCCAAAATTATTGCCAGAGAAACCATTTCAGCATTAAGGAAAGATGTAACTGCGAAATGTTACGGAGGTGATATCAGCCGTAAAAGAAAACTACTCGAAAAGCAGAAAAAAGGTAAGAAAAAGATGCGCCAGATCGGTAATGTGGAAGTGCCACAAAAAGCATTCATTCAAGTCCTTAAATTGGAATAAAAAAAAATGCGGTAAGAATCATTCTGACCGCATTTTTTTATACTATAAACTTACTTTATGATTTAACCAACTTAGTAGCAAAAGATTCACCACCCATATTGATTTCCATAAAATACATACCGCTTTCAAGCGATTCGGTATCAATAATCTGATTCAAAGATGAATGAGCCTCTAAAATCAACTGATAAACAATCCTTCCTTGTAAGTCTATTACCTTTATCTCCGCCTCACTGCTGTTCGTCCATCCAGTTACTTGCAAAATCAACTGATCTTTAAAAGGGTTTGGACTTACCGCAAACTGAACACCATATGGTGTTTCAACAACTGAAACGATGGTTAGTATTTCTACTTCTTCTGAGAGAATAGTACAACCATTCGCATCTTCAACTTCTACCATATAAGTACCAGCAAATACATCAACGAGATCCTCTTCATTAGAAACTACAATACCATTTTCATCTGTCCAAGTAAAGGTATATGGTGCAACCCCTCCCGAAATAGATATATCTGCAGCTCCTGTAGGCACATCATCATTAGAATCCGTTACACTTAAAATATCTAAACCTAATTCAGCTGGCTCACTAATATTAATATCCGCGAATTCTATACAGTTATTTTCATCAAGCACTTCTACTATATAGGTACCTGCACTTAGATTAGTTAACATATTACCCGTTGATCCATCAGACCACACATAACTTAGCTCACCTGTTCCACCTGATACATCGATTGAAATTGCTCCGGTGTCATCACCAAAACATAACACATCAGTAGTACTTTCAATAATAGTAATTGGATCTGGTGCCGTAATAGTGTAAGTACTTGTGGCAGAACAACCATTTTCATCCGTCACAGTTAACTCATACATTCCTGCTTCCATATCTGTAAGTAGCCAAGAAGACATGCCATTATTCCATACTGGAGTCAGTACGCCAGTACCACCTGAGCCCATTGCATCAATAAGCCCATCATTAGAATCAAAACAACTTAAATCAGTAGAAATACCTGAAACGGATATTGCTGCCGGTTCAATAATTTCAATCTGTGCCTCCGCTGGGCAGTTGTTAATGTCTACAACAGAAACAGTATAAACCCCAGCGGATAAACCCGTAACTTCATTAGTTTCTGCCCCATTAGACCAAACGATCTCTTCAATCTCAGCACCAGTGAAAACGACCTGGGCAGTTCCATCATTCAAACCAAAACAACTGATATCTTGACCTTCAATTGATGCCGTCACAGCACATCCAAATGCATTGACATCAACATCTACCGTTGATGTACAACCATTTTCATCTGTTACCACAACAACATAATTACCAGGCGCTAATCCTATTTGTTGTTGCTCTGTTGAACCATTAGACCACTCAAAAGTATAATTTCCAGTTCCTCCATTTACAGATACTTGAACGGTCCCATCATTTGCATTAGCAGATGTTTCATCCGTCGAAATCCCAACTAAAGTCAAAGCTTCAGGTGCAGTGACCTCTACAGTTTGTTCTGCTGTACATCCATTTCCATCTGTTACAATAACGGTATATGATCCAGGTAGTAAGTCCGCTGCAATTGCTCCTGTTTGTCCATCAGACCATTCATAAGTAAAGTTACCATCTCCTCCTGATCCACTCACCTCTGCAGAACCATCCGAAGAATCATGACAACTCACATCCTGAATCGAAGAAACACTCAATTCAACTGGTAATGCACCTTCCACTATATAGTCTAAAGAACTAACACAATCATTAGAATTATCCGTAATAGCGACAGTATAGGTACCAGGCAATGATAAATCAATTGATGAGCCATCAGTAGCTCCAATTATTTGACCATCACTCGTAGTCCAAGAATAACTTAGTTCTCCAGCACCTGAACTAGCACTTGCATCTAAACTCATTAATTCAGTATTACAATCCAAGGCACCAATAGGATCTACTTCAACAGTAGGATTTACAGAATTATCAACCACCACCACTTCATCGCTACTTACACAACCTGATCCAATATGGGTAACTTCAAGCAAATATGTTCCAGGAGATCCAACTTCTACTTCTATGCCATCTGAGGCTCCTAATATTTCCCCATCATCAGTAAGCCATTGATAGGTAAAATCTGGGCCAGAATCGGAATTTGATCCATCCAATATGATACTGCTTGTTGAACAATCATACGAGGCATCAGACCCTGCATCCGCAGCTGGGATAGTCAAATTTTCTGAAACGACTACATCAGATAAACTTACACAGGCATTTGATCCATCAAAAACTTCCAGTGTATATGTACCTCCTGCATCTACTTCTGGATTAAGCGTATTTGCTCCACTCACTATATTTCCATCACTGGTAGTCCAGGTATAAATATATTGAGCACCATTTGATGATCCAGAACCATCTAATGTTATAACTGATGCAGTACAAGTCAACTCTTGAGTTGGACCTGCATCAGCAGTAGGAGCTGGAATTTCTGGTACAGTATATGTTTCTATAAGTTCACATCCCCATAAATCCGTAACGGTAACCGAATAGTCGCCTGCAGATAAGCCATTTATTGTTGGAATGGAAGTTTGACCAGAGCCAAAATCGTATAAATATGGAAGCGTACCTCCAGACATGTTTACCACTAATAAGCCATCAGAATTACCACAGTTTTCTGGTAAAATAGTAGGAGATGAAGCTAGTGCAAGTGGTTCTGAAATAGATAGTGAAGAAGATTCAGTACAACCCTCACTATCGGTAATAGTGAAATCATAGGTTCCAGCACTTACATTTGATAGTGTATTACCTGTCTGACCATTGGACCACACATAAGAAAATCCACCATTACCTCCAGTAGCAATTACAGTGGCAGTGCCATCAGATTGCCCATTACAAGTCACATCAATGTTTTGAACCACTACTGGAGATATAGGAAGTGCTTCATCAACATCCATTTCTAAAACAACTTGACGATTAAAATCATCTACAAGTGTAACAGCATATGAACCTGCACTAAGATTACTAATATCTTCAGAATTTGACCCAGTACTCCAGCTATAAGATACATTACCGTATCCACCACTACCTGTCAAATCAATACTCCCATCAGATCCATTGTGACAAGTTACATCATCTATTAAAGCTGACCCATCTAATGAGCAGCTTTCTAATCGATTCAACCAACCAGATATTGATGTTTGTCCTGCTTCATATATTTTACGATCAGAACAAACAGCATAGAGTGTAGGGAAATAACTAATCGCATAATCCCCATTCAAACTAGCATCATTAATAATAGGATATGGGGTCCCTGTAACCCAATCGCCTTGGGTGTTACCAGTCCCATACAAAGCTGATAGAGGAGTAGAGGCGTCTGCCTCAATAAATAACACCATGACCTCATTGGTGCCATTTGGCCCATAGGCATTGTAAATATCTGCAAGTATGTGTGCTTGATGATAAGCCCAACAAGGAGGACACCAAGTAGCTGAGAAATCTAAAATAACCATCTTACCTTGGTCTAAATAATCATACAGCGTATGAGAGACTCCATTGATATCCGTAACGGTAAAGTTAGGCGCAATGGCATTATCATTCAGTGGAAGAACAGGATTAGCTAAAATATTAGGTGTGGAAAGACCAAACAATAGTGTAAATAACAAGAGATAGAGCTGTTTCATAGTTGTTTGTATTCATGCAAGAATTCAATAATTATTTGGACAATATACAGAAACACCAAATAAAAACTACCCACAACTCTTATTAATAGGGGGTTAATCGTCTAATGACTGAAATTTAGAATTATTAGACTTAAACTCTGGGACCATCTGTTTCATGTACCTAACAAGCACTTCATTTTCTTGCTCATCAAACATTTTGATAAGTTGATCGACCTGGTCAGAAGTCATTTTTAATGGATTTGAGCGAACTTTAGCGATCATAATTTTCTCATGATGAGTTGGAAGAGTCTCTTCCTCATTGGCCAGTAATTCTTCATAAAGTTTCTCTCCGGGGCGTAAGCCAGATATAACAATTTCGATATCCCGACCAACCTGTAAACCAGATAGGGAAACCATCTTGTGTGCTAAATCATAAATTCGCACTGACTCCCCCATATCAAACACAAAAATCTCACCCCCATTGCCCATTACTCCTGCCTCTAATACTAGCTGACAAGCTTCAGGGATAGTCATAAAATAACGGGTCATCGCTTCATGAGTAACTGTAACCGGACCACCCTCTGCAATTTGTTTACGAAACAATGGAATGACTGAACCATTGGAACCTAATACATTCCCAAATCGAGTAGTAATGAATTTACAGGAATGATTGGCAGAATCAGAAGACTGATTTAAAGCTTGGACATACATCTCAGCAACCCGCTTGGATGCCCCCATAATATTAGAGGGATTTACTGCTTTATCTGTACTGATAAAGACCATTTTCTCCACATCAAAAACCTTACATAAATCAGCGATAATCTTTGTTCCTAGCACATTGGTTCGAATGGCTACGGAAGGGTTATCTTCCATCAATGGCACATGCTTATAGGCAGCAGCATGAAAAACGACATTGGGTTGGAAGGATTCAAAAACCTTTTGCATTCTGGTGTGATTTCTCACATCACCAATCACTATTTCAAATCTCCCTTGATGTTTAAGAGCATTCAATTCTTGTTCAAAAACAAATAAAGGCGTTTCTGCTTGATCAACCAGTATGATCTGTTTGACTTCAAACTTTAATAACTGCCTGACTATTTCTGAACCAATAGAACCCGCGGCGCCAGTCACTAAAATAACTTTCCCGCCTAATTCTTGCCCAATATGATCAACAGACAGTCTGATTTCCTGTCTTTCTAATAAATCTTCGATTCGGATCTCCCGAATTTGTCTCAAGTTCAATTCACCTTTACTCCACTCCTGGAATGGTGGTGCACTAAGTACTTTAACTTGTTCCTTTAAACAAAGATCAACAACTTGTTCTCTAACAGCGCTTTCAATAGAACCATCAGCAAAAACTAAGATGTCTATTTGAGCAGTCACCAAAAGGCGTTCCAGTTTATCTAGAGGGTAGATTTCTAATCCACCTAGACGTTGACGAACAAAATTACCTGAAGGATCAATAAATGCTTTAACAGCATACCTACCAGCACCTGCTGATTCCAATACACTCTTAACCGTCATCCCTGCAGAGCCTGCTCCAAAAATTAATACATGCTTAGGTTTTTCCTTTTGAGAAAAATTAGACATATAAAGTACTTTGATAAACCCACGATAGGATACCAAAAGAAAAATGCTCAAAAAGAATTCAATGAGTAAAACTGTATAAGGCAATAGATAGGCATCTTTTGGCCCATAACCACCAGCATTAAAAATTAGAATAATCAAAGTAGGCCCTAATAAGGCAAAAAATAATCGTCTAGCATCTTCTATACTGGTCTGAAAAACCACTCCTGCATAAGACCTGAAAATTAAGAAGAAAAGTAAACGCAAGCCGAACCAAAGGTAGATCCCTGGCATGTAATACCAAAAGCCATCAGCTGGATAGACTTCAAAATTGAATCTAAGCAAGTGCGCACCTACAAAAGCAAAGGCCACTAATACTAAATCCAATATCAATATGATCCATCTTGAAATATTCACATGCACTTATTTTCCTACAAAGATAATACATCTATATTGCCACAATCAAAATGCCCCTTCGGACATGCAGATTTCCCGTGCAATCCACAAGGTTTGCAAGGGGGTTGAGGACTAGCCTCAGCAATAATTGAAACAGTCGATAATGGGGTGAATCCAAAAGTTGGACTAGTAGAACAAAAAAACGCAGTTTGGGGCGCATCAACAGCAGAACATAGATGCAAGGGAGCGGAGTCATTTACATAATTCATCTGACTCTGCTGCATCATGGCAGCTGACTCTAACAAACTCAATTGACCACACATATTTAGCATAGCTCCTGCCCTATCAATCTGGCTCATTAAATGTTCGCATGCCTCCAATTCACTGGGTGCCCCTAAAAATACAATGCTTACTTCATTATCTATATGTTCAGCTAAGTTGATCCATTTTTCAGTGGGCAATTGCTTCGTTTTCCATACCGAATGGGGCGCAAAACATACAAAAGGAGGCTCTATTCCAAAAGCATTTAAATCAAGTACTTTAGGATAAAGCTTAGGTTTACTTGCTGGCTTATTAGTCCATTCCTGGATCAAAGTCTGATTCCTATCCACTTCATGTATACCAGCTTTAAGTTCATGAGGATAGGCTTTGTTAAACAAAAAAGAAAATGGGTTTTTCCTAAACCCAATAGTTTTGTGGGCCTTTGATAATACAGTGAATAAACCGGTAGTCCCAAATCGCTGAAGGTTAATTACAACATCATATTGAACGCTTCTCACCTGCCTCAAAATGTTATACAATCCTTTGTATTTAGCTACTTTTTTGTCCCAAACATATACCCTATTCAGAAATGGATGATTATCAAATAAAGATTCATTTCCCTTGCGAACCAAAATATCTAATTGTGCATCAGGGAAAACCTCCTGAATAGATTCCAACAAGGCTGTCGAAAGAATAACATCCCCAATAAATGAAGTTTGAATAATCAATACTTTCTGCATAAGAACAAAGCTAAAACTATTTTCCATGCAAAAAAAAACTTCAACCAGTTGCCTGAATGAAGTTTTTATATTTTGATATTGAATCTAGTTATACTGCAAAACTCTCCCCACATCCGCAAGAACGACTAGCATTAGGATTATTAAATACAAATCCCTTTCCGTTTAGTCCACCAGAGAATTCAAGCGTTGTATTACATAGGTATAGAAAGCTTTTCAAATCCGTTACTATACGAACACCATTATTATCAAATACCTGGTCATTCTCCTGTAATTGATTATCGAAGTCCAACTGATAAGAAAGACCCGAACAACCACCAGAAGTTACGGACACTCTAATAAAGTAATCCTCCCCAAGGCCTTGCGTTTCCTTAATCCTATTTACTTGAGTCTTTGCAGAATCATCAACAAATAACATAGATCAAATTTGATTTATTCAGTAATACCGTTCTTTTCTCTGTAATCTTTGATTGCCATTTTAATAGCGTCTTCAGCAAGTACAGAACAGTGAATCTTAACTGGAGGTAAAGCTAACTCCTCTACGATATCCATATTATCAATAGAAGCAGCCTCATCCAAACTCTTTCCTTTCAACCACTCGGTAGCCAAAGAAGAAGAAGCAATCGCTGATCCACAACCGAAAGTCTTAAATTTTGCATCCTCGATCTTACCGTCATCAGAAACCTCAATTTGAAGACGCATAACATCTCCACACTCAGGCGCACCAACTAATCCAGTACCCACAGATTTCTTATTCTTATCTAGTGTTCCAACATTCTTTGGATTCTTAAAATGATCTAACAATTTTTCTGAGTAAGCCATTTTATGATTTTTTATAAATTTCTAAAAAAATATTAGTGCTCTTGCCATTGAACAGAGTCCAAATCAACACCTTCTTTATACATTTCCCAAATAGGACTCAAATCACGCATGTGTGTTACCCCATTTGCAACCAGCTCAATAGCTCGATCAATCTCTTCTTCCTTGGTAAATCTTCCCAAAGAAAAACGAATAGAAGAATGCGCTAAATCATCGCCTAAACCTAATGCAACCAACACATAAGATGGCTCTAAGCTAGCTGAAGTACAAGCTGAACCAGATGATACTGCAATATTCTCATTAAAAGTCATCATCAGTCCTTCTCCTTCCACATGCTTAAATGAAATATTGGTTACATGCGGCATTCTATGCGTTCTTGATCCATTCACATATACCTCTTCTAAACGAGACTCCAATGCAGACTCTAGTTTATCTCTTAATACCGATAGTCTAGCGGCATCAGCAGCCATTTCTTGTTTAGCTAATTCAGCAGCTTTTCCAAACCCAACGATACCAGGCACATTTAAAGTACCTGAACGCATACCGCGCTCATGGCCACCACCGTCCATCTGAGCTACAACTTTAACACGTGGCTTCTTTCTATTTACAAAAAGTGCACCTACACCTTTAGGACCATACATTTTGTGCCCTGTGAAAGCCATCAGATGTACACCAGTTTCTTTTGGATCAACTGGTATCTTACCTACTGCTTGTGTTGCATCAGAAAAGAAAAGAACACCTTTCTTAGCACAGATTTCTCCAATTTCTTTCATGGGCTGAATAACCCCTGTTTCATTATTGGCCCACATGATAGAAACCAAAACGGTTTTATCTGTAATAGCCTCCTCCAGTGCTTTCAAGTCAACAAGACCTTCATTATTTACCTCTAAGTAAGTTACGTCAGCTCCCATTTTCTCCACCTTATCACAAGCGTCCAAAACAGCTTTGTGCTCAGTGGTCAATGTTATGATATGGTTTCCTTTACGGCCATACATTTCAAATACTCCTTTGATAGCTAGATTATCTGATTCCGTAGCTCCTGAAGTAAATATGATTTCTTTAGATTCTACATTAATCAGATTAGCAACTTGTTCACGCGCATAATCAACTGCTTCCTCAGCTTTCCATCCGAAAGCATGTGAACGGCTAGCTGCATTCCCTGGATTTTGGTAAAACCAAGGCAACATAGCATCCACAACTCTTGGGTCACAAGGGGTAGTTGCGTTATTATCAAAGTAGATTAAATTATCTTCCATGTCCTCTTATTCTTTTTTAGACTCAGTATAAATAACAAACTTAGTGCAAAGATAACATCTTCTGAAAAAAAATGTTTTTTAATCTTATTAATTACTTCAAGCACTTATCTAATTTTACAATTTAAAGAGAAACAGGCACAAGCAAATTTTTATGTTTTCACTTTACTTAAACTTGGGATTTGATCATATTTTGACTGTTGAGGCTATTGATCACTTAGCTTTTTTACTCGTACTTATCAGTTCGGTCAAACCTACGGAAATGAGGAA
>CAXQNQ010000204.1:0-4165 GCA_964225135.1 Mesoflavibacter profundi | reverse complement strand
CAGGCAATGTAGAATTTATATTCTTAAGTCCAGTAACATCTTTTTGTAAATACTGTTCAATGCTTTGTGTTACTTGGGCAACTTGGTCTTCATTATTTCCAAATATACCAAGCTCTATTGGGGAGCTAAAACTAGGGCCTCCCTCTTCGGGGGTAATTTCAACAATGATTCCAGGTAAGTTAGATACAGCTTCTTGTGCATTTTTAATAATTTCAGTTCCGGTTAATTCACCAGTCGTCATTCCTACCTCAAGAAAGCCTCTGGACATGGTATCTCCTCCAGAGTTAAACCATTGCGAGCCTGTTGTGAGATATAAGTTTTCAATGCCACGTACTTCAGACAAAGAAGACTCTACTCTTTCCATAATCTCTTTAGATTCAAGTGCTGAAAAGTTTCCTCGTGCTCTAATATTTATTTCGGCAGCAAAAGGATCTACTTCAGCGAAATAAATGGTTCCTTTGCCAAAGTTTCCATACATGGCATATCCAAAGAACCAAAGAAGCATAAGCACAGCTATTAGAGTTTCTCCGGGGTTTTTTACAAATGTTTTAAGCCATTTTCCATAAAAAGTTGAAATCCTATCAAATACAATTTCACCGGTTTGTTCATTTTCACCAGATACAAGGGTCGACTTTCTTTGTCCGAATATTGAACCTATAACAGGAGTAACAATCATTGCGTACACAAGGGAAGCAGTTAAAACAATAAAAACTGTTACAGGAAGATAGCGCATAAATTGGCCTGTGAACCCGGGCCAAAAAATTAATGGTATAAAAGCAGCAATGGTCGTTGCTGTGGATGACAGAATTGGATAAAACATTCTTTTAGAGGCCATTCGATAGGCTTCTAACCTGTTCAACCCCTCAGAGATTTTTCTATCGGCATATTCTGTTACCACTATTGATCCATCGATCAGCATTCCCAATCCCAGGAGAAGACCCATCATGACTAAAAAGTTAAATTCAATTCCAATAACCTTTAAAATGATAAAGGTCAATAAAAAACAAAAAGGAATCGAAAGGCCGACCAGCATTCCAACTCTTACACCCATGCTTGCAATGACCAGAACCATTACCAAGAAAATTGCTGTAATAATATTCCCCTCAAGCTCAGAGATCATCATTTCTGCCCAGACAGTTTCATCATTAGTTTTAACTATTGAAAGGTTGGGGGGCAGGGTTTCTTGGAAATCAGACACTACTTTTAAAATCTCAGTTTTTGCATCAATAGCATTTGCGCCAACTCTTATTCTGATCTCAAGAGTTATCGCATCTTCGCCATTTACCTTCGCAAAAGAGGAATAATCTTTGAAAGTTCTCTTTATTTCTCCAATATCACTTAAGGTTACCACTGCATCACGAGTGACTTTGATAGGGATGTTATATACATCCTCTGCTGTTTCAAAAATTCCAGGAACTTCAATATTAAATTTACCTGCACCTGTATCTTGAGCGCCACCTGGAATAATTAAGTTGTTGCTCGAAATAGCGTTATACAGTTGATTTAGTGTAATTCCATAGGTTTCCATTTTGGACTTGTCTATGATGCCTACAAGGACTTCTTGGGGAACTCCCTCAAGGTCTGCAGCAAGGACTTCGCTGATAGATTCCAATTTATCTTGCAGTTCTCTTGCAATAAATACTTTTTGTCTCAATGATGCCGACCCAATAAGACTTAGATTCATGACGGGAAACATAGCGAAAGAGTATTCTCTTATTTGAGGATCTTCCGCTTCTCTTGGGAGTTCAAATTTAACTTCTTCTACTGCTTGTTTGATATCCCTTAAAGCAGTGTCTATGCTATAGCCAACCTCAAATTCTGCAACAATCCGCGCATAACTCAACCTTGCTGATGAAGATAACTCTTTTACGCCTGGAACGCTTCTGATTCTTGTTTCCAATGGTCTAGCAATCAGTCTGGAAGCATCTTCAGGAGAGGCTCCATCTAAAAATACTTCGACGCTAACAAGAGGTAATTGAATGTTTGGATCAGCAGCCACACCAAGAGCAGATCGTGCAACTGAACCTGCAATAATAACAAGCAGAGCTAAGGCAAGAGTAGTTCTTGCTTTTGATAAAGCAAAATCTACAATTTTAATCATACATCAGTCAGAAAAGTTGTTTGCACCTTCTCACCATTTTTGACAAACCCCTGACCAAGCACAATGAGTTTTGAAAGGTTAGGAATTCCTGTAACCCATATGCCATCATTAGTATCTTCGATAATGTTGATTGGTAAAAATACAACCTCATCTTTATCATCAACAACTCTGACACCAAGGTCACCTTCATCTGATAACAGCAAAATTGATGGAGATATTTTATTAGCAAGCACTTTGTTAGTCAGAATAGTCATAGTTCCTGTAATTCCATCTCTTATCTTGCCACTAGCATTGGAGACTTTTGCTTCAACCCTAAAGGTACGAGTTGAAGCTGATGCACTTTTTGATACAAAAGTTAATTTACTCTTGATCAACTCACCTGTAACAAGTTCAATTTCAACATTTTGATTATTAATAACTCTTTTTATTTCTGTTTCGGGAACCTCAGCAATAAAAGTAATGGGATCTAATTCAATAATCACTGCACATGTTTGACCTTTGCTTATGTAATTGCCAGGCTTAACAATTCTTTCAATATAACCTTTAAATGGAGCTTTTACCTCGGTTCTATTAAGCTCTACTACACCTAACCTACAGAGCACTTGGTCCTTTTCTACCCAATCACCCTGTAAGACATTATTTGGCATAACCTCTCCGGAGGTCTTTGCTAATATATTTACTCTTTTTTCAGAAGTGGCCGAAGAATTTAGTTTAATCGAAGGTGAAAAGAATTCAGATTGACTCTCAGAAATCACCACAGAGGATAATGAGCTATCAATTTTGTCAGCAAATACTTCTTCCTCTACAAATTGCCCAGAAATCATCCATGCTATTACTGGAATTAATATGTATAAAGAGATCCTAACGTTTTTTGACATTTATTTTTATTTGTTTATATAGTTTTCCCGATGTTTTCATTTTGACAAGCGGGGATGGATTATAGTTCATCTTTTTTGTAAAGTACACTTTACATTTTAGAGGTTATATTTTTTCCTAAGCTTTTCCAATAACTTGATATCTACAGGCTCGAAAGCATCTGATTGTTCTATAGGAGAAATTTTAAATTCTTTACCTGCTTTCATTTCTTTCACCATGCGCATGTAGGCTTTTGAGAAAGCTTGAAAAGTGTTGCTATTATTTTGAGAATTCACTAAGTCCCAACCAACCTCTTTTCCTGCCCAATAAATAATTGGATGAGTCCAAGGAAAGTTCTGTCTTGGTGATGAAGATTTTTGAGCCTCAATAAATGCCTCTTGGGGAGTAGGTATATTGATTGTGCCCATTGACCCTGAACATGCCTTGAGTATTTCTGTCAGGGTTGGTAGGTAATCATTCGATTGAATTACTGTTTCTACAGCAGCATTAATACATTCAGCAGGAAATTTTTTTAAGCTTTCTGCCCACAGCTTTTTTGCTTCATTGAGCCTATAGTCTGTTCCGAATACTTTGTAAAACTGATAATGATAGGAAAGCTCTAGCTTCAAAAAAAGATTATCAATAGCTTCGATGAATCTTTTTCGTTCAGAGCTCGAGATTTTCTGCCCAGGAGTTATCTTTTGTTCGTTCTTTGAACTTTTGAGAAAACTCTCCTGGTTCATTATGTCTGTAATTTTTTTTGTCATCTTTTTCTTCGTAAGAACCAATCAACTCTTTTCGTTTCACAAAATCTACAAATTTTGAGTTCCAAGACCTAAGAGCTGTTCCATTTTCTTTCCAGTAGAGTATAAACTCCTTTAAGTGCTTCAACGCATCATTTTTTGAAACATTAGCTAATTCTAAAATATCAATTGCATCAGAAGAGGGCATCCAAGTTTCATCGATGCAGACTGGCAAACCTTTATTTTCAGAATTTTCTTTTACCCATTCTCGACGAATAAAATCAACAAATAATACATTCCAATTATCTCTAACTTGATTTTTTTCCATCCAATACATTTTGAATTCATTAACTTTACTTTCTATAAATTCTTTGTTGATATTACCCATCCCTAACACTTCGAATGCCTGGATTGAGGGTGCCCATGAGTAATCAAGTTTTCTCTTTCCAGCATTAGTATTTTTTGT